>JALYHX010000540.1 GCA_030776305.1 Myxococcota bacterium | reverse complement strand
GTTCGTTGTCGTTGAGACATGGCTCGTCGCGGTCGAGGCGGGTCACGGGGTCGCCGAGCAATCGGACAAACCGCGTGAGGCCGATCGGGCCGCCGATCCTTGCGAGCAGGAGGTTCGCGGCAGTGTTGTCGCTGACGGAGGATCGCAAGCGTAAGGGAAGACCTCCAAGCAGGATTGAGAGTCCCCGAGGGGCGTGGACGCACGCATCGTAAAGGCCAAAGGACGGCGCGGCTCGGCTACAATGCCGAGCACATCGTAGACTTCGCTCTCCCTTTGTGGCGTTGGGCTGCGACGACAGGTCGGGGCAAGACGCCCCCGTCCTCGCTCATCCGAGAATGGCCAGCGTCTCCTGCAAAATGTTCAGCCGCTCCATCAGCTCAGGGTTGTCGCCGTCGTTCGAGAGAGCGAGCTTCAGCTGCATCTTCGCTTCTTTGAGCTTGCCCTCGCCGATCAGTCGATCGGCCTCACGTGCGAATGCCTTCGCGCGCTGCGAGTGCGCGAGCGTCACGAGTGTGCGCAGTGCCGGTGGAGGGATAGTTCCCTTGTCCATCGGGTCGATGCGAAGCTCGCCCCGTGCGAGCGCCCGCTCGTAGCGCACGCGCAATTCGTCGTGCGAGAGCACCTGGTAAGCCTCGACGATACGTTTGAACACCTGGACGACCGCGGCGCGCGTTTCGACCGCCGAGTTTGCATATCCGTCGGGGTGATACTTGGCAGCGAGTTTGTGGAAACGTGACCGGACGGTGCCCGCACCCGCGTCCGGCGCGACGCCCAGGAGCTCGTAGTAGTTCTTGCCCACGAACGACTTGAGCAGGGCGAAAATCGCGTCATCCTCGGACATGGTTGGCTACGGCTGCGAATTGCCGACGTGCGGCTGCGCAAGCGGGTGCGCGGCCTGGCGGTCTCGCATTGCTGCAATCTGCTTGGGGTCGGTCTGTGCGCCGACGAGCTTCATGTGTGCGACCGCCTCCCGCCCACTCTTCTGGTCGCGTGCGCGCACGTTGAGGATGCCGTCGACGTCAATCTCGAACGTCACGGCGATGGTTCGGTCACCGCGTAGAGCAGCCTCGATGCCGCTCAACTCCAGCTCGCCGAGACATGTGTTCTCCGAAAAAAGCTTACTCGGCCCCTGCGCGACGCGCACGCGGACGGTCGTTTGCTTGTCCGCGGCCGTCGTGAAGGTTCGCGTGCGATCGCACGGCACGGGCGTGTTCGCGGCAATGACCACGTCGCACACGTTTCCCAACGTCTCGACACCGAGCGAGAGCGGCGTGACGTCCACGAGCACCGGTCGCGTCCCGGCTGCGGTGGGCACCGACACCGACTCACCCAACCCCGGCGACGTCGTGAGCTTGCGGCGCATCGGCCCAAGGGGCGACGGCGGGCGGACGGCGCCCGCGGGCATGACCATTGCGCCCGCGGAAAGGTGGCGCACCGCGGACGGCGAGCGCGGTAGCCCTGCGGTTCGCTCCGGGCCCGCGCCAGCGAGCAACGACGCCTGCACCGCCGCACCCAGCGCTACCACCTCGTCGGGATTGATACGCGCGATAGGGACCTTACCGAAAAAGTGCTCCACCTTGCGCGATACCATGGGCATGCGCGTGGCGCCCCCCACGAGAAGCACCCGATCGATGTCCGTTTGCGAGAGTCGCGCCGTATTGAGCGCCTCTTCACAGACACGGAAAGTACGTTCGATGGTGGCAAGGGTCGCTTGCTCGAGCTCTTTCCGGGTCATCGCAAACGACAATCGTTCGGACGGCCCTGCCTCGCCGGAAACCAAGTCGTCTTTTACCTCGGCCTGCTCGTTCAGCGAAAGCTCGCGCTTCACCCTTTCGGCGAGGATCCGCAGGCGCACGTAAAGCTGCTGGGATTGGCGCGCATCGAACTTGCGCCCGGCAAGCCCGTCGGCCATGCGGTCGGCAATGACGATGTCGATGTCATCGCCGCCGAGGTGCGAGTCGCCCGCGGTGGCCAGGACCTCGAACACGTTGTCTTCCACTTCGAGGATGGTCATGTCGAACGTGCCGCCGCCCAGATCGTAGACCGCGATCCGCTCCCGTCGCTTCTCGCCGGCGCCATACGCGAGCGCGGCGGCGGTCGGTTCGTTGATCACGCGTGAGACCTCGATGCCGGCAAGCTCGGCAGCCAACTTCGTGGCGCCGCGTTGCAAGTCGTTGAAGTTCGCTGGCACCGTGACGACCGCGCGCCGCACGGGCTCACCGATCGCGCCCTCGGCAACGGTGATCGCGTAGCGCATCACGAACGCGCTGATCTCCGGCAGCCCGTATGTTTCGCCTCGTACCTTCACGCCCACGCCCCCATTGGCAGCCTCACAGAGCTCGAACGGGAGCTTGAAACGCGCCTGCTCCACCTCGGCCGAGCCCCACGCGCGTCCGATGAGCCGCTTGATCGAGTGCACTGTGCTCGTCGCGTTCACCGTGCGGCGCTCCAAGGCGGGGCGTCCGACGAGGACAGATCCCGAAGGATGGAACGAGACGGCCGAGGGGATGAGCAGGAAACCCTGCGGATCCGCCAAGGTGGCAGCAACTCCGTCGCGGACGGCGGCGACGACCGTGTTGGTGGTACCCAGATCGATGCCGATGATGGGACTCAAGCCCCTCAGCGTATCTCTCTCTCGGCCCGGCGTCAGTGGGGAGGACGCTGGCGCCCGAGTACGTGTGCTGGTGGTAAAAGGGAGAGGCCATGAGAAACTTGCGAGTCTTTAGGTTCGTTCTTGCCGGCCTCACCGTGAGCGGGATGTCAGCCGCAGGTTGCACGACGAGCTCGAACAGCGCCCCGTCGAGCGCGGTGGGTGAGTCGTGCACGAGGACCGCGGACTGCCAGAGCCCCCTCGTTTGCTTGGCAAACGTGTGCGCGGCAGCTGGTCGCGTCGTGCAACCGGCGGGGCTGGACGCCGCCGGAGACACGAACACCATGGAAGCCGGCGTGGAGGCGTCCGGCCAAGCGGGTTTGGGCGGAATCGGGGAGGCCTGTCAGACGACGAGGGACTGTGCCCCGGGCCTGGCTTGCGTACCGACGTCGGGCGGGGGCGGCGTGTGTGATGTCGTTTCGTATGGAGTCACGCCTGCGGGCAAGACGTGCTCCGGCGAGTGCAGCGCAGCCGCCGATTGCTGCGCGCTTCCCATCGGCCTGGTGATCAACGGAATCAACGACGCGGGCGTCTTCGTCAACGCGCTCAATTGCACGGACATCCTTCTGGTGCTGCTCGGAGGAGACGCCTCGATTTGCGCCGCCCAACCCGCTCCCGGGACGTCCAAGGCCAACGCGTGCTTTTATTATCAGACCTACTGCAGCTGCGCGGCCAACACCTGGGCGTGTGGCAGTGGCAGATGCATCTACACGGCGAGTTGCCAGGCGTCGGTCGCGAATACACTCGGCGGGTGTCCCTCGTTCACAAGAACGCTGTCGACATTGAACTCGACTTGCGACATGCCGGGCCACAAGTGCCACGCTGCCTCGAGCGGATGCTCGACGGACGCCAACTGCGACGGACTGCCCGTGTCCGACGAGCCCGGCGTCGTTTGCCGCGGCGGTGACTGCGCTTGCTACATGAGCACGTGCTACCTCAAGTGCGCCAAGGATCTGGACTGCAAAAGTGGCTACACCTGCGATGCGACGAAGAAGCTCTGCGCGCCGTCGCCCTGCTCGAACGACGCCGAATGCTTCTCACGCTTTGGCAAGGCGCGCGCCAGGTGCAATAGCGGCGCTTGCGGAATTCCTTGTGTGGTCGATAGGGACTGCAGCCCTTCGGGCGACATTGCCGGCCAAACGTTCAACGGCACGGTATGCGGCCCGGCGGGGGTTTGCGTGCCGGTCGGTTGCATGTCGGACGCGGATTGCGCGGGCACGTCTGGAGCACGCCTCTTCTGCGTTACCGCGGCCATGAGCAGCGTGCAGTCGGCGGTCACCAATTGATGCGCTAAGATTTGCGTTGGTTGCGGGTGCGCGCGCGGAAGAGCGCGAAGCCTATGAACCCGGCCAGTGCGGCGAAGACCCCTCCTCTTGAGGACTCGAACGACGGCGACATCGAGCATCCGGACGACCGGTGCCCGGGTGCCGATGCCAGCATGCCGCCGCTCCCACCGTCGGACGTCAAAACGCCTCCGCTGCTGTTGCCCGTACCGCTGGCCCCCGTTCCTCCGCCGCTTCCAGACCCGGCGGGATTGCCTCCAAATCCGGGAGAGCCGCTGCCGCTCCCGCTCGACCCCCCGGCGCACGGACACGGCCCGCAGTTCGCGTTCTTAGACAGCGTCGTCTGGTAGATGTTCGAAAGCGGAGACTGATCGGCCGCTGCCTGAAGGACCAAATCCTTGGCCAGCGCGGCCTGCGAGAGGTCCGCGCGCAGTCGCGTGATGCGCACGCTGGTGCCGCCCAGAGGAAATAACGTATTGAGATCTTGCGAGCGGACTTCGAGCGCCGTCTGACCCGCGCCCCCGCCGTCCGGCGGCGGAATGGGATCGTACGCCGAGGCGGAGGGATCCTGCAGAACGGCGCTCTCGATGGAGTACGGCGAGAGGTCGAGCGAGCTCTCTATCTGCCACGCCGCATTGGCGACCAATTGCTCCTTCTGCGCCCGCAGCGTCGCATAGTTGCTGCTGCTCGTGGACCAGTCCCAGACCAGGCTCGAGGGCTGGATGGTGAAGGCAGCGAAATTTCCCGGTTCGTAGCGGCCAGTGGCCACGACCCAAAGCGTGATTCCGACGGTGGCGCCCGTGCCCGCCGCGACCATGCGCAGCGGAAGCGAGAGCGCCGCCCCTGTCGTCGTGACGCTGAGGGGCCGCATGGCCTGCACGCTTTGGCCGGGCACCAGTTTGATGGCGAGAAAGTCGAACCCCTCCTGGACGTACGCGGCGATGATCGCGTCGACGGAAGGCGGAATCGCGTAGCTGTTGGCCTGCAGCCAAGAAGTCAGCGCACCGGTGTCCGTTGTGGAATTGGGGTGAAGCTGCACGGTGGCGTATGGGCCCACGACCTGCTGTGCGAGTATCGTGACGCCGGCGTCCGCAGCGACGCTGGCGTTTCCGCTGAAGCCGCCCGGAAGGGCCGGTGGAGTTTGTCCGCGCGCGCAGTTGCAGGACGGACAAGGGTAGGGGGGTGCGAGGATCGTCGTCTGCGTCCGGCTGTTGAGGACCGAGAAGAGCAAATCGGAGCTCACCCCGAGGCCAACTTGACCATGGATGGGCAGTACCCAAGCGAAGTCCGATGGCGAGCCGGAGTACTGGATCTGGTCGTAGAGCGTCGTCTGCGTCTGGGAAACGGCGAAGATCATCCGGTGGTCGGTCACCACCGTGCCGACTTGCGACGTCGGCCGGATGAAGCAGCCGCCGCACGCGCTTGAGTCCCGAGGATTGGCGGCTACGAGGGCGACTCCACCAACGAGCGCTCCCATGAGGATCCTTGCACGCATGACACACCTCCACCCTCCACAAGCATCCTGGATGCCACGTGGAAATCCAACACTCGAGAGCCGGCAGCGGGGTTCATGGCCGTCGCCGCTGTCGCGGTGCGGCACGAAGTGGCACACAGACGCATCCAGTGTTGAATGCTAACGATCGTTAGCATTGCGTGTTACAAAGCTAATTATGGTGAGCTTTGATGCCGCCGGAGCACTGAAGAACGCTCGCACGGCGGCGCAGCTTAGCCAGAGCGATCTCGCCGCGCGCGCCGGTCTCTCCCGGATGACGGTGCAAAAGATCGAGGCCGGCGCGATCGACCCTCGCCTGTCGACGCTGCTCGTTCTCATGCGGGCCTTGGGTCTCGATCTGCTCCTCGTGCCGACTGCGATCCGACCCACGGTCGACGACTTCCTGCGATCCGGCGGGCGCGTTGTCGGACAACCCGCGGGCACGACGGCACCGGCCTCCATCGTCGATGTGATCACGCCGACGTGGTTTCAAAACCTCCTGGCCGAAGGGCACAACCGCGAGCGTCTTGCGCGCGACCGAGGTTGCTCGACGGACGACGAGTTCGAGCTCCTCGCGGCCGCAGGACGGGATCTCGCAGGGGCTGTCGAGGTCGAGCCTCTGGCTCAAGACGAGACAATTCCCGACGACACGACATCTGAGCGGCTAGAGGGTCACGAGCCGCCGAGCGGCAACCATCGCGCCATCCGACCGGAGCTTCTGCGCGACCCCCCGACAGCGCGAGGCGACCAAAGGCTCAAGACCCCCTGTAGCGCCGTCGCCAAGGTTTCTGTTGCTAGGGCGCCCAACGCGGAAGAGCCGATTCCCAGCGCGCGGACGCGGCTGGCCCAATAGAACTGGTCGCCGAACATCGGGACCACCACCTGTGGCACTCCGGCACGAGCCGAAGCGGCGGTGGTCCCTGCTCCGCCGTGGTGGACTACCGCTGCCAGGCGCGGGAAGAGAGCCTTCTGGTTGATTTCTCCGACGACAATGCAGTCGAACGCGTCGTCGCTCCGCCCAGCCCCGCGATAGGATCGCCCGGCGCCCTACGGCACGCGCTGCCTCGACAAGGATGCGACTGACGCCCTCCGGGGCGGGCATGCTGCCGAAGCCGAGATAGATCGGCGGCTCTCCCTTCGCGAGAAACTCTTCGATCTCCAGTGCCAAAGGAGTCGAGTCCTCCAGAATCCAAGCTCCCGTCTGGAAGATCTCCGTGCCCGGAGCAGTCGGAACCGGGGCGAGAGCAGCGTCGGTAGCGAGCCACGGATGGTCGGTGATGTTGTGGCGGAGCACATCGTCGATGGGTGCCAGCCCGCGTTGCGAACGGTTGTGGTTGACGCGATCGAGCGCCCGATTGTTCCAGGCGCGTACGTTGTCAGCCCAGCGCTGCGCGTTGGTCGCGGCATCGCCTGGCCCCCATTTCTCGCCCGGCGGGGGCGGTGGCGAGTGGTCCGGCGACGGGATTGCCACCGGCGCATAGAGGGCCGTGACGTATGGGACTCGGCGGAGTTCGGCGATCGAGCGTGCCGCGTACTGGTGCGCGTTCGCCCCGAGAATCACATCGCATCCTTCCGCGGCGGCGCTGATCACATCGAACTGGTCGGTGATCAGATCCGGCATGGACTCGCGGATTCGTCGGATCTGCTCCTCTGTGAGCGGTGCTGTCCCGCTGCGTGTTCCCGGATGCCGCATCTCCACGCCGACCGGAACCGCTTCGAACCCGAAACCACGAACCCACTCGACGAAGTTGGGAGGAACGCACAACCGGACCTCGTGACCGAGATCCCGAACCTTCAGAGCGAGCGCCACGATGGGTTGCACATCCCCGCGAGTCCCGACCGATGACAACAACGCGCGCATCATTTCTCCAGTGGGTGTCTGCGAGCTTGCAAAGCTTATGAAGCAGGACGCGATTGCGGGGAATCACCCGTGCCGGATACTTGTCGATGGAGGGATCTCGGCCTCACTTGGTCGAGCTGGGACGGGACGGCAAGCGACTGCCTCTGGGTGGTCGCCGTGCCGCTGCCGCCGATCAGGTGTCGCCTCGCCCTCCGCGATGGGCGCCGTGAGCGGATTGTACCGGAGGACCAGCCCCTCGAAATCGTCGATGTATCCGAACGGCAGCCACAGGTCGCCGACCTGGTGGGTAGTCGCTGCGATGACGTACACGTTGGCGGCCACCGCCCGAATCCTCACAGGAGTTTTCCGCCATACCCGGTACTGTATGCCCGTGGCAGTTGATGATGAGCGACCGGAAGGTATCCTTCCGGCGCCCCGCGCGCGACGCATGCGGTCCAGCCCAAAATGTGATCGGGTGAATCCGTGCTCGGGACGGACCACGTGTTGTACATCCTATGGCTAGCGCCCGGAACGTCGTCGTGCATTGAGCGCCATGGCCGGCTGACCTATCTTGATCATGGGGTCGCCACCCTTCTTACATCTACGTTGCAAGTCGCTTCATGGCGATGAGAAGAACCGCGATCGAAATCGTCAGCACAACGCTCGAGACCGCGACGAAAATCACCGCACGATTGGGGGATACTCCGAGGCGTCGTGCCAGGAGGAGGGACGCAACGAGCGGCGCCATGACCGTCGCGACGTTCAAAAGACCAAGCGCGGCCACGGTTCTCTTCTTGGGGCGAACCTCGCGCGGCCAACAGCCTCGCCGACAGCGCAGCCACGGCAGCCACGGCGCAAAAGAGGAGCAATGCCAGGCCGAGGCCGACCCAAGTGCCGGAGCGGCGCTGGAGAAGATACGCAGCCAGCGCGACGCCGATGGGAGTCTCGGAAACAACGTGAGATCGTCGGTGAGCGCCGAAGGCGTGGCAACGAGCTCGAAGCGAGTGAAGCGATTCGACTCGTACGCTGGCTGCGCAGACCGGTCGCGCGAGGCGTCCCACTCGTAGCCGCGGAGAAGGAACGACGTTCGAAGGCCGGGATGCGGCGCACCGGCGCTCTTGACGAAATCGAGCGCCGTCACGCTGAGGTCGAAGGGTTCCTCGGACAGACCGGCGCTGGCAACCAGGGGAAAGTAACCCGTGGTCGCGGGGAAGACCACGCTGATGCCGAGCCCTTGCGATTGCGCGCGCACGAGCGCCGGATCGTCAATGCGCAACAGGACGAAGGCGCTCCTGGGCGTTGCGTAGCGATCGATCGCGCGCCGCGCCGATTCCGGGAGAGCAATTCCGAGCGCGTGGCCGGGCGCGTCCATCGAGGTGGCCTCGAGAACTCCGATCGTCACTCCTTGACGTTGCAATTGCGCGTGCGCGCCCCGTGGGTCCAGCGGAATCGGCGGAGGCTCGCGAACCAACATCGCGGGCAGAAACGCGGGGAACGGCCAAAGCTGCGTCGCCATCATCATACGGAGCGCTTGCTTCGATCTCGAGACTGCGTATTCGATGACGTCCAATCCAGAAAAGGCGGGCAGACCGGAGAGGACTTCTACGTTCACGTCGGAAGCGGGGGCCGGGATTCGGCGTCACCCAAAGGAGTTGTGCGGCATCCTTCTTGACGGGCTCGTCAGCCATGCTCACCGCGAGAAGAAGGATGCTCCAATTCATGGTCGGACCAGATGACCGCGCTCTGCGATCGCTCACCGACGACGGACGCACCCGCCGGTGTTCGCTGAATCGCGACGCCGTCCGCGCGCGCGCCCACGGACCAGAGCCAACAAGCCAGCACGGCTCCGGCAACGGCGGCCCGTTTTGGTCGGGGGCCTGCGAGCCGCGAGCAATGGCCGGAAACGGGCCTCGCGGTGAGGCCAAGCTTCAAGCGTAGCTATTCCTCTCGCGAGCAGACAGGTTGTTCGCATCGACCGCGATTCCCGCGGCCACGTCCTTTGCTGACCGAGCGTGTTGCCGCGAGCGACTCACAGCTTGCTTGCGTGGCAAGCGTAAAAGGGCGCGGCACATTTTCAGAGTGATTGGCGGACAAGACGGCCCACCGCTTCGACGCGTGGGCGCAAAATGGGGATCGCCGTGTTGTCTACAACTCGTTTCGCCGGTATAGATCGATTTGATCTACTCGACTAGGCCATGGATGGAGACCGTTACCCAAATGGATCGAGACAACGTCATCACCCGCACTCTCCAGGTCGCGTGGATTGCCGTAATGGCCACCGTCAGTGGATGCAGCGGATCGCCAACACAGGAGGCGATAGGCACATCGCACAGCGCGCTTGTGCTGAATAACGTCGGCTTGTACGAGGATACGCCGGACGTCGGCGTCAACTTGCTGACCGAAAGTTCGCAGGGAAGCATTCCAGCCAAATCGGTCGGCGTGCTCCGGATCGATCACGTGGACGCCAACAATGTCCGCAATACGAGCAATTGCGGAGCCACGTTCATCACCCCTCACTTGGCCATCACCGCGAACCACTGCGTGCCACCCGCGTTCGGCTACCAGATCGGTTCGCCGATCCGGCTGGAAGAGATCGATACGCGGTCGTACGACCCCATGAAGCTCCAAAGTCAGGCCGTCGTACTCGGTTCGTGGAACGGCGGCACGGCACAAAGCAACCAATACTATCGGCCGAACCCAACAGGCCCTGCAGACGGTTACATCGCGAGCCCGCTCGACTGTCACGTCTATGCGCGTTGCAGGGCGGCTTATCAGCCTCCCTCACCCGATTGCGCGGGCGTTTCACCCGACGCAGACCTGGCGATCGTCTCGTGTCCGGATCGCGACGTCCCGTACTTCGTCGTGCCGGCGACGCACGACCGAGCGGTGGGCACGGCGATTGAAGTGCGCTGGTTTCACGAAATCGTCGACCTCGTGGGAGATCACTATACGATCCTCGACACAACCAACGAGACGAACAACTATCACTACAATTACAATCCGGCCATCGACACCGAGAAGCAGTATTTTCCACTGCTTTCGAGCTACAGCGCCGGCAATGTCCCGTACGTCATTCTCAACGACTTTCCCCAGCTAACTGAGGTTGGCACCAGCGCCGGAGGGTGCCACGGAATGTCGGGCTCAGGGGTGTTTCTCGGGAACACCAACGTCTTCTTGGGGGTCGTCGTCGGCGGAGCCGCTGACGGTGTCCTGTGCGACGACCTGAACGACCCGAATGTGCCTGCGAACCCCGTCTCGTACGTGAGGGCTACGGAGACTCGTCAATTGTGGAAGAACCTGCAGAACTCGAACGAGTACTAGCCCTACTTTCGCAAAGCCGACGTGCCGATCGAGCTGATCAGTCTTGTTCTCTCGATGAATCGTGAATCTGTCTGAAGGAATAACGCAAAGCAGCGGAGAAATGCTGGTCTCTGGGTCGATTCCGCGTCGCGCCGCGACTGCGTGCTCGTCGCACCCCACCGGGACGGCATACGGTACAAGGTCCTGGAGGAAATCCGCGGCAAGTTCGTCGCGCCCGCCTTCCCATGCCCTCCTCGCGCTGGGGGCAAGCCACACTATCGCGGCTTCGGCACGCTCGTAGTGCTCGGCGGCTTCGTCGATCGCCTCCCCAACCACGAACGGGTCGTCGATTGCAAATTCTCCGTGAGCAATGCAGCCGCGATAGGCAAACGTGGGGTCAAACGTCAGGGCATCTTCGATGACGCGGCCCACCTGGTGGGCCACCATCATGACGGGAACTGCTTTCCAAAAACGGACATTCTCACCCGGCCAAATGACTTCAATGGCGATAACGATCGTGTCGGATAGGAACGTGGCTTTTGCTATCTCGACAATGCCACGACTGTCACGGAACGTGGTGCTGATGGTCTCAGCACTTTTGCGGAGTGGCTTCATTCGTTCGAGAACCACGCCGCCATCGTCGCGCTTCCAGATTCCTTTGAACCCAAGCGCGTCCATCAGCGCCACGGCCCGATTCGCATGGACATGGTCCTCTCCTTAGAGATAGTAGCTCGTCTACGCGCGCCGAGGCGACGTGCAGCCGGTACACGGTAATGCAGATCTGGGCGTCGACGGGTTCGGCGGCAGCAGGCGAGAGCAGCCGCGTTTCTGCGGCGAAGCGGCGAAGGTGCCCGAGCCGATCGAGACGTTGCGACGCGTAACGTCAGCCTCGTTCCCGTGTTCCAGGCGGCGGCTCGAGAGTAGGCTGCAACTATGGCGACTACCCTGCGGTCCGGGCTCGAGCGAGTCCTCAACGAGTACCCGGACGCGAAGGGCATGTGCTTTAGCGGGCACCAATTGCTGCATCGCGAAGGAGCGCCGACAACATTCGATGACTTTGTCGCCTGGTTCGCGCGGCGGAACCGGGGCGGGAGATAGGGGCCCGCCCACAGGTGACGCGACGGCTCTATCTCGACACGGCGGACTTGATCGAGATCGGCGATGGCCGAGTCGCGGTCGACTCGATGGCGGAGCTCGTCAAGGTGATGGCCGAGAGTCGCACGATGCTCGTGCTCGCAAGGGAGCATGTACAAGACATTTCTCGAGGCAATACGCTGGCGGTGGAGAGCTTCGTCAGGGCTGTGGAACGATTCCAGCCCGTGCTGCTAGTCACGCCACGTGAAGCACTTCCCGTACGTGGACATTGCTACCTGTGACGCTGACACATTGAGCGCCGTGCGCCTCGCCGCCCCGACGACGACCTGTGTGCGCAAGCCGGTCGTGCTCAACAACCGGCACTTGGATCGCGTCCTTGACGCCCTACACACGCGCAGCAAGTAGCTGCACCAAGCAGAGTTTGCCGAGCGGATCTCCTTGATGCGCGTGACGATGTTCTATTCGGCTGAGACAGTTTGACCTAACTTTAAAGCGATGGAAGCGGCCGAGGCCAAGAGCTAGCGTGTGCTCGAGGGGAGCAATCAGTTCCTGGTGCCCCATTGCCAGCGGCCGTACTCGTGTGGAAAGAGAGCAGTGGAGACTCTTTGGCGCGACATCCTCAAGGGTGCTGTTCCCTGGTATGGTTGTGCATCGAGCGATGGCTCCATGCGCTCTAGCCGCTTCGCAACGTGCTCCACGCCATGGGTCCACGTCCGTTTGCCCGAAGCGCGATGCGATTCACGCCACGGCTCGATGGCGTCTACCCGAAGCGCAACGCGCTTTATCCCCGGCTCAATGCATATCAAGCCTTGGCTCGATGCCGTCCAGCCAAAGCTCAGCGCGAATGAAGCGGTCGCTCCACGCCCTTCACCCGCGTCGCAAAGCACGTCACGCCGCAGCGTGACGCCCTTCACCCGTGGCGCAAAGCACGTCACGCCGCGGCGTGATGCCCTTCACC
>JALYHX010000539.1 GCA_030776305.1 Myxococcota bacterium | reverse complement strand
CCCCTAGATCATCTAGATAGATCATCTAGATCATCCGGGAACGAGTCGGCCGCTCATTCGGCGTGTGCGGCCGCGCCCACCTCCGGCGATTGAATCCCGGCGGGCTGGGAAGCGGTCTCTGGCGCCTTCTTCGCCTTCCCGGAAGATAGCCGCTCGACGGCAACGAAAAGCGCCGGGATCATGAAGATACCAAGCACGGTCGCGGCAAGCATTCCGGAGATCACGGCCGTCCCGAGCATGCGCCTCGCCGCGGCGCCGGCACCCGTGGCGACCCAGAGCGGCGCGCAGCCGAAGATGAAGGCGAACGACGTCATGAGAATCGGGCGGAGTCGCAGCCGGGCACCTTCCAGCGCCGCGTCGACAATGGGTCGCCCTTTCTCGAGCTCGGCCTTGGCGAACTCGACAATCAAGATGCCGTTCTTGGCCGTGAGCCCGATGAGCACCACCAACCCGATCTGCGCATAAACGTTGTTGTCGAAGTGGCGGGCGAGAAGCCCGCAGAAAGCGCCGAGCACGGCAACCGGCACACTCAGAAGCACACTGAACGGGAGCGACCAGCTCTCGTAGAGCGCGGCAAGGATGAGAAAGACGAACACGAGCGACAGGCCGAGCACCTTGGCCGACCCACCGGACGCCACCCTTTCTTGGTACGAGAGACCGTTCCACGCGTAACCCATTTCTGGAGGCAGCGTCTGCGCCGCCACTTCTTCGAGTGCGTCGAGCGCCTGCCCGGAGCTGAATCCGGGAGCCTGCGTGCCCATGATCTCGACGGACCGATACAGGTTGAAGCGCACCGTGTACTCGGGGCCAACCGTGGTCCGAACATGGACCAACGACGAGAGCGGAATCATGTCCCCCTTGGCGCTCCGTACATAGAACTTGCCAATGTCGTCCGCCGACGTTCGGAAGCTCGGCTCCGCCTGCAGAAACACCCGCCATTGCCGACCAAACCGCGTGAAGTCATTGATGTACGAGCCGCCCAGGAAAGTCTGCAGCGCGTTGTAAACCTCGTTGATCGGCACCCCCTCCTTCATTGCCTTATCCTTGTCGACGTCCGCAAACATCTGCAGAACGGCGGGCGAGAAATTCGGGCGGATGCCCTCGAGCTCGGGACGCTTGCGGGCTTCGGCGACGAAGCGCATGACGTTCTGCGCGAGGAAGTCGTACGAGTTCCCTGTCCGGTCCTGAAGCATCATACTGAAGCCGCCCGTCGCGCTGATTCCCGAGATCGCGGGTGGCGCCACGGCAAACACTCGTGCCTCCGGAATCCGCGAGAACGCGCCGTTCAAGCTCTTCACGATCGCGCTGGACGAGAGCTCGGGCGAGGTCCTTTCGTCCCAAGGGGCCAGTCCGACGAATCCGGTACCCGTGTAGCTCGCGGCTGTGCGGGTGAAGAAGCTGAACCCCGCGATGCCGTTGTACGTTCGAATACCCGGCTGCTTGGCGAGGATTTGATCAATCTTCGCGTACACCTCGCGCGTGCGCTGGAGTGACGCGCCGTCCGGCAGCTGGACGCCGATGATCGCGTAGCCTTGGTCCTCGTCGGGCACGAAGCCCGACGGCAACCTCTTTCCCAGCAAGGCGGCGAGCGCGCTCACGGCGGCGAGCAAGACGAGCGGAATTGCGATTTTCCGAACGAGCGTCCGGTTGATCGCGACGTACCCATCCGTCGCGCGCGTGAACCCTCGATTGAAAGACGCCCCCACCCGATCCAGGAGCCCGGGCGTCGCGTTGCGTGGGCGCAGCAGCAGAGCGCAGAGAGCGGGGCTGAGGGTCAATGCGTTGAACGCCGAAATGAGAACGGAGACGGCGATCGTCAGCGCGAACTGCTGATAAAGCCGGCCAGTGATTCCGCTCATGAACGCGATCGGAATGAAGACCGCGGCGAGCACGAGAGCAATGGCGACGACCGGCCCCTGCACCTCGGCCATCGCTCGAATCGTCGCCTCGCGCGGGGGCATGCCCCCTTCGATATGGTGCTCGACGGCCTCGACGACGACGATGGCGTCGTCGACGACGAGACCAATCGCAAGGACGAGCCCGAACAGTGAGAGTGTGTTGACGGAGAACCCGAGCAGCGGGAAGACGGCGAACGCGCCCACGAGAGATACGGGCACGGTGAGGAGCGGAATGAGTG
>JALYHX010000538.1 GCA_030776305.1 Myxococcota bacterium | reverse complement strand
CGTGTAAAGGGAAGTAGGCTAGCGAAGGCCAATCGGCACGGGCCCGTCGCCGCACCCGACGTGCGGCTTGAAAGTCGAGCGCACTTGCCTGCGCCCGATTCCGCCGGTCTTCCGGTCGATTGCCGCGCCGCTCGGCCGAGGAGATAAGCACGTTGGAGAACGTCGTCCGCTTGCACCCGCGAGCAGGCAAAATACGGCCGCCATCTGTCCGCTACGGCGCGCCGCCTTGCACGCCTCGGTCTTCTTGCCACGCTGACGCGATGGACGCCGACGAGCTCCGTCTTCGAGTCTGGCCCGTACAGCTCCCGCACTGGCGATTACCGAAGTGCCCACGATCCCCAAGTCCGCATCGTCGCTCTGGCAGACGTGGGCGTCTCCGCTAGAGGAGGGTTGTCGACGACGAATCGAAGAAGACTCCGAAAAAGCAGCTGATCGTTGGGTCAGCCGTCACCGCCGTGAACGGGTTATTCGTTTGGGGAACACGCGTCGTAGGAGGCCACACGTTCTGGTCTGCGCTGAGAGAGAGCTGCGAGAACGTGACGCTTGCGGAAGGGCAGGTGACCAGGCCCTGCACCTGCGGGTTCGGGCCGTCGAGTGCGCCCTCGAGAACCGCGGTGAACGCCAGGGGGAAGGCCCCCCAGCCGACCGGCATGTGCGTCCACCAAAACATCACCGCCATTCGATTCTTGGTCAAATCGGAAGCGACAATGGCCCACTGGTAATCATCGGTAGAATGACATCTGCAAACGAAGCGGACGCATGGACAGCGCTGCACGTTGAGCCTCACCGTGTTCAAATACACATGCAGCAGGATCTGATCGCCTGGGTCCACTCCCACGAGTGACGTGAACGTAGGCGCGCCGCAGATTTCGAATGGAAGGCAGCCTTGCCAGGCCCAGGAAGCAATTCCCCAGGAGTCTCCGCCGCCAGGTCCGTTTGCGGGTCCCCACTGCAGTACCGGTTGAACAAAGTCCCGCGTGGATGTGTTCTGGAGCCCATTCCAATAGAAAAGGGTCTCGCCATGACGACCTGACCACGTCGGAACGGTTACAACGGCCTGAACGTCGTTCCAAGTGGAGGAGCCTGCCGGAAGATGCTGATAGGCCTCCTCGAGATTGCCGTTGGCGCCGGGTACTGGCGGTTCCGGCACCGGCGCCCCGAGGTCCTTCACGACTGCGTGACCCGCGGTCATCACCGATGGATAGGCACACTTCTCCAGGTGCGTGACGATCGCGCCGCTCGAATCGAGCACGTCGTCACCGTCAATCGTCGAGCCATTGGGCACCTCGTGGATGCACGAAGGATGAGCATAGCCACTGGGCACTCGCCGGTAGCCGGGCGGAGGGGCCGAGGAACCAAGGCTTTTGCCATGAACCATGGCTGTCTCGTCCGAACTTATCGGGAGCTGGCTACTCGCAGCGCTTTGCATGCTTGAGTCCGTCGGACTCGCGGCAGAACATGCGCTGATAGCCGTCGCAGCTACCGGAAGGATGATCAGTTGAGCAATGTATGTTCGCGACACGGCCGTCCTCCTATGATCTCGAAGCATCAATTCATTACAAATCCGCGCCGTGCCTACCGCTTTGGCTACGGTCTCGAAGTTCGCAGGCATGGGACTTTCCTTGCGCCTTGTTGGTGGAATTGATTTCGGTGGCCGCTGGCCAACGCCAGTCCGGAGCATGCCGCGACCGCTGAACTGATCGCAGCACGACCACCGGCCTAGTACTCGCTGCGGCCGGGATCGTCCATGGTACAAATGGACCATGCCGCCCGTTCAGACGGTGCACGCAGTACGCCGCGCGGCGGCCAACCTGGCGGATCAGGAGCCCCAAGCGTGGCCTGCCTCTCATGCCGTGGTGTGCATGACAAGCACTATTGCGAGTCCGTATTCATGCTGAGTAGGTGGCGCCGACCCGGATCCCCGCGGGCAGGCAACCGCTCGGCGGTGACGGACCGTCGAGAGGACGACGCGGCTCGGGACGGCCCCCAAAGCACGGCGGTCTCGGTGCCGTTGGCCCGCAGGATCCTCCAGGAGGAGGTCAGTCACGCACAGTATGTTCTCGTCGGATAGCAGCAGGAGCTGCCGCTCTGCCTGCCCGTGCCCACTACGGACAGGACAAGGCGCTGGGCGTCACGGAGTGCTCAAGCCTAGGATGCGCGCATGAACTCCTATCTCGCGTCCCAACACTTGCATGCGCGAGCGCCGTTCCACCGCGCGAGCTTCGTAGCCTATGCGCTCGCGGTCATTTGTGCGCCCGCATGCGGAAGCTCCTCCCCACCGTCACCGCAGACTCCTCCCGTCGACGCAGACGGCTCGTCCCTGACGGCGCTCGACGCTGCCGCTTCGGGAGAGACGTCGCCGCCGACCGGACGGGAAGCAGGCATTGTCGTTCCCGACGCACCGGCTCTTGATGCGGCATCGCCGAACGACGGGGCGGTCGTCGCCAGCAAAGGGCAGCTCCGCTCGAAGCATCCGCCATGCATGATGCAACGGACGATGCCGCCGTCGCGCCGGGGAACGGCGCCGCGCTCGAGTCTGTGGTCGTGCCGCCGTCCGGCGTCACGACATTTCAAACGAGCCTTGCGCGTGGCGGGGCGTACCTGCTGAAGGCCTCGGGGACGTTGAATGTCGGCGGGACCGCCGTCG
>JALYHX010000537.1 GCA_030776305.1 Myxococcota bacterium | reverse complement strand
GCGGGAGCCTCGCGATCGACGCCCGCCCCCTCGAGGCATCGCCGATGTGATCGTCGAATCGAATGAAGCCGACCTCGCCGAACCAAAGCGACCCGTCCTGAGTCCACGCGCGACTCGTCTCGGAGCGCAACGTCACACGCGCGGTCTCGTCGCCGTTGGCCAGATCGATGACCGATATGTACTGGCCCGCCCAAGGTACGAAGGCCATGCGGCCCAGTACCGCCGGGGCGCCGAGTGCTCTGTTCGTTTCGATTTGGCGCACGACGTCCCCGCCATGCGAGACGGCGAGGACAACGCTGCCACTGCCACCGGAACGCCGAAACGTCAGCACCGAGACCGTCCCATCATCTCCGGCCCCGAGCACCTCCACTTCGCCTGTCGGTCGGCGCCAAAGGACCGCCCCGGTGTCCACATCGAGCGCAAACGCCTCGCCACCGCCCGCGCCGACGACGACTCTCCCCGCGACGATCGGGCGTGCGTCGAGCGCGTGAGCAAACGTCCACCTCGAGCCCCCCTTGAGCGAGAGCCCTATCATCCGGTCGGCGTGGCCTGCGACGCCGACGACGACATCGGCAGACGCCGGGATCGGCAAGCCGCCGATTCGTTGCCATACGCGCCCAATCGAAGCCCCGCCGTCGTCCTCCCAGTCCGTCGAGAACAGGTTGAGCCGCGTCTGCCCCCCCCCGCATGATGCGCCTCCGGACGAGAGGACGCACGCAACGGCTACGAGAAGCACGCGAGAGAGAAGATGCTTCATGGTGCCCTCTCGCCGGGCGACCCACTGGTCGCGATCACGGCCTGATCGATCGTCTGCCTCACTTTCGCGGAGCCCGCCTTGGGCCACTTGACTTGAACGTCGTGCAAGAAATGATTGGCCTCCGCGGTTCCGAGCTCGCGCACGCGCGCGACGATCTTGATCTTGATGTCGTCGGTCACGTCCGGCGGCGCCCGAAAGAGTGCCTGGTCGAGGCCGCTCGTAACGACCTCGAACGGGAAGCTCCCGAGCTTCGCCGCCAGCTTGTCGCATTCGTCGCCCGCGCAGATTCGCCCGATGGCGGCGGATGACTCCGCCACCTTGTGATCCAGTGCCAGGAACAGGTCACCAATGGCTTCCTTCGCTTTCATGGTCCCGAGGCCAGTCGCGGAGGATCCTCGGACCGCCGGATCGGGATCGGTCAGGCCCAGGCGAAGGGCCTTGATCGCCGCCGGTCCGCGTGTCCGTGCGAGAGCTTGTATGGCCGCGCGGCGAAGGACGACATTGCGGTGCCGGGCGTACCAGGACAGCGCGGCGCTCGCCCCCTCGCTTTCGATATCGGCCAGCGTATCGATGGCCGCCTGGGTGAGAGTAGGAGACACGCCGCGCCCGATGAGCTCGACGATCGCTGGGACCGCGGCAACCCCGCCCTTCGCTGAGATCCGCACGTCGTCCAGAGCGCTCTGGATCTCCGCGGGGTCACCGCTTCTCAGGCGCTTCACGGCGTCCGCGCGAAGGGGCACCGCCTTGACGGTCTCGGCCGTCGCCGCCTTGCGCGCGCCCTGGGCGCGCCCAGCGACCAGGACCGAGCCGACAGCAAGGGCAACACCGAGTGCGGCGGCCAGAGGCAAGGCTCGCATTCGGGGGATGCTCGCGCCGCCCGGGGTGTCTGTAAAGACCTCAAACGCCGACCTTTGGCGAGCGTCCGGATATTGCTTGCGTAAAGTGGCGATCGTGCAAAAAGTAGACTTGTCGAGGGGATCTGTCAGTCACTGTCGTCTGCCACCGAGAATCACATGTCAACTCACGATCCGGGCTCGCCGCCCCATCCGCCGCGGAGACCGGCAGTCAGAAAGATCGCCGCGTCCGGAGCCCCCACGCCGCCGGCGCCCTCCATTCCCGCGACTCCGGTCAAGTCGCACCCGTTGCATGCTGGGCTACCGGGCCGAAGCCGCACCCTCGAATTCGCGGCGCGCGATGCGAAGGCGGTGCCGACGCCAGCGCCGGGTCGGGGGCCGAATGCAGTCGCGCGTCGGTTCTCGAGTTCCGCCAACGTAGCGGTGAACACGGCACCCGACAGCGCGCCTCCTGC
>JALYHX010000536.1 GCA_030776305.1 Myxococcota bacterium | reverse complement strand
CACCAGGATCCAGCTGGCGACCAGCGCACCCAACGGAGCGAGATAAGCTCGTTCGGCGGTGACCCCATACAGACGCTGGAAGTCGAGCCGCGCTGCGATTGCCATCGCTAGAGCGGCGGCGCCGACCGCCGCGCCAGCGAAGTCTCCACATACCAGTCCAGCCAGGGGGACGAGCCAGGGCGCACCATAAAAGAAGAGGAGACCAACGACGGCGAATGGGAGGTGCCACGATCGCTCACCAAGCGATACGTGAAAATTCTTGGACCAACCGTCGACGATGGCCGAAAGAGAGTCGTACATTCGCAATATGGCGACTTCGGTTCCTCGCGCGAAGACCAAGCGCAGGCCGGTGCGTTTCACCGCTTCGGCGAGGCGCAGGTCCTCGACGACTTCTGCGCGCACTGCCTCGTGCCCGCCGACGGCTTCGTACGCGGTGCGGCGAAACAGCATGAAAGGGCCGATCGCTGCGGCACGATGGCTCGCAGGATCATTGATGTTGCGGCTGTCGAGCGAAAGCAGGATCGCGTGGACGATCACCGCCTGAACCGCGAGCTCCCAGAAGGTCAGCATCTCGAGTTTGGGGACGATCGTCAACAGATCGGCGCCGCGCCGCTGCGCGGCGGTTACGGCGCGGGCAATGCACGACGGCGCGACGCGCATATCGGCATCGATGAAGAGCAACCAATCCTCGTGGCACGCGCGCGTGCCACGCCACAGGGCGTGGTTCTTTCCGAGCCACCCCGGGGGCAACTCGTCGATGCGAAGGAGCTCCACGCGCGGATCGGTGCGCGCCAGCGCGGCCACGATAAGAGGAGTCCCATCGGCCGATCCGTCGTCGACCACCCGGATGCGCAGCCTCGGGTAATCCGATCGGCAGAGTCCCTCCAGACACGCGCCGATGTTGCGCTCCTCGTCGCGGGCCGGCACGACCACGCAAACGGACTGCGGATTGCCCTCGCCGGGGGCGGCCATGGCTTCGTGGTCGATGCTCGGAGCGTGGCGGTGATTGTGGCGTACGACAACAGCGGCGATTGCCCAAAGCGAGCCTGCCACGGAGGCCATCGTCGACGTGACTGCATTCATCCCATCGCCATCGGCACGTCGGCCGGCCCGAGGACTGGCGGCGCCAACGACGGCAGGTGGTCGAGCGTTTCCGCCTCCAGAGGCCGTCGACGTGGATCTCCGTGGGTCAAGAAGTCGTCGATGTGAAGCGCCGCGCGGCGTCGGCCGTCCATCCGGGAGATGCGCGTCGCAAGCTGTTGGCACCTGTCGCGATACCCCGGATCGCTCATGACCTCGTCCACGACCGCACGGAGGGCGACGCCCGTGTACGACCGGAGGGACATGCGCCGCCCCACCCCCAGCGCGCTTACGCGGTTCATGTTGATTTCCTGATCGAATATAGTGGGGAAGCCGATGATCGGCACCCCGCGCGACAGGGCCTGGTACACCGTCCCGTTGCCGCCGTGCGACACGACGACGTGACTCATGGCCATCAGCGCTTCTCCCGGGGCGTATTTCGCAACGAAGACATTGCCTGGAGGATGGGGAATCTCGGCGAGGCCGCCGGTTGTAATGATGACTTGAAAGCCGGTATTTCCGAAAATGCGGACGGCCTCCTCGAAAAAGCGAATATCGCCTGTGGAGCCCATCGTGAAGTAAATCGTGGGGCGACTCGGCTCGACGTTGGAAAACCAAGGGGGAAGTTCGATGTCCGCATCCCACAAGAGTGGCCCGACATACCGGAAGGTGGACGGCGCTCGATGGCCGACGGGCATGAACTCCGGGAGGTCGGCGAGCAGCGTGATGTCGCCCTCGATGGCCTCGTACAGCGTTCGGATCGGTGGAAGGCGATAGCGCTCGCGAATGTCGGCGTATCCTAAAGCGTAATATCTCTGCATGAGGCGCATGAGTTGGGGGAAGGCTGCCCGCGAAAGGCGTCGGCCCAGGATCGTCCGCACGAGGTGCCCCTCGGGCAGCTCGATGGGCTGCGCGAAGTGACTCGTCCAACACGCGTTGGTCACCGAGACATAGGGGACGCCGTACACGCGCGCGCTCGCGGAGAGCGACCAGCGCATGTCGCCGACGACGCCGTCGGCCTGGATGGCCTCCATCGCCGCCAGGTCGGAGGCGACAGATTGAGCGCACACCGACTTCCACCAGTGAAGATTGCAGGGGCCAAAACGGCGAGCGAGCCTCATCGTCGTCTTGCGGTCGACAGTGTAGACAGCGACGACCTCGAAACCGGCGTCGCGCGGGATGTGCGCGTACGGCCCGTCGCAGCAAAAGACGACGTGATGTCCGAAGCAGTGCCGGAGCGCGCGGCCGACCTCGAGCGACCGGGTGACGTGCGCAAGAAAGCCACCGTCGCAAAAAATGGCAATCGTTTTGGTGTTGCGCCGCGACGATCGGATCATGGGTGCCGCTCCTTCGATGCGCGCGCCTTTGCGGAACCGACGCTTGCAGCACCTGTTCCACGCCGCCGCGTCGGAAAGGATCGCCCTTTGGGACGAAGGCTGCGCATCGGCATGCGCAGGCCGAGCAACACGCTGCGCCGGTCGCGTACGGCACGCCCGTTCGTCGGCGGCTACGGCTTGCTGGGGCGGCGCACACCCAAAGCGCATGGGTCAGGCACGTTTTCTGCGATGGCTCAGGACCGTGTCGAATGGGCGCGACGGACCCCCAAGCCAAAACACATGCGCAATGACGCGACACAAGACATGCCGGAAGCCGGCCCGGGAATCGGGGAACACGTATTCCTCACCGGCGCGACCGGCCTCCTCGGCGCGCACCTGGCAAGGCGCATTCTACGGAGCCATCCCCAAACGCGTCTGTCGCTTCTCGTCCGATCGACACCTCAAGAGACTGCCGAGCAGCGGGTCGAAAAGGTGGTTTCGCCGACCCTGGGCGATGTGGAAGGCGGGGCTATCCGCGATCGCGTCGAAGTCATAGAGGGGGACATCGCGCTCCCTGGCTTCGGGTGGACGGCCCATGTCACGGAGCAGATTCGAGCGCGCGTCGACCACGTGATTCATTGTGCGGCTACCATTCGCTTCGACTTGCCTCTCGACGTCGCTCGCCGCGACAACACCGAGGGGACGCGCCACGTCCTCGACTTCGCGCGGCGAACGCCTCGTTTGGGTCGTCTGGACTACATCGGCACCGCCTACGTCGCCGGTTGTCGAGAAGGCACCATCAAAGAAGACGAACTCGACGTGGGGCAGCGCTTCTGGAACTCGTACGAGCAGACGAAGATGGAGGCCGAGAAGCTGGTTCGCGCCTTCGGTGCAAACCATCCCGCGGCGATCCATCGCCCCAGCATCATCGTCGGCGATTCGCGGACCGGTCAGACGACGGCGTTTCAGGGGCTGTATCAGCTCCTGCCGCTCTACTTGCGTCGGCTTGTCTTGGCCATCCCCGCCGATCCCGAGACACCCATCGACCTCGTCCCCATCGACTACGTGGTCGACACGCTCTTCGCGCTCATGCGCACGACCCGCAGCATTGGCCGCTCATTTCACGTGGTCGCGGGCCCGGACGCCACGTGCACCTTCGACGAGCTTCTGCGGATCGCGTCCGAGTTCACGAAGATAAAGCCGCCGCCGTATGTGTCACTAGAGACGTACAATCGCTTCGTCAAGCCTGTCTTTCACGCCGTTCTGTGGGGCAAGAGACGGGCAGCCACGCTCAAGGGGGAGCATTACCTTCCGTATTTGTCGTCGAAAAAGATTTTCGACAAAACGAACACCGACGCCGTGGCTGGGCTGGGAATCGCCATTCCGCATCCCTCATCGTACTTTCGACGGCTGGTCGCCTTTCAGGCGCGCGCGCTCCAATTGGCCATTGGCGATGACCCTGTGGATGACCCGCCCATCGCCGAAAGCGCGCCCGCGCGGATTGGCATTTGGCCATGACGTCATCGCACCCGGTGCTGCGGAGCGCGACCGTCGGCTTGGATGGCGAGGACCGTGTCGAAGTACTTCCACTGGGCGAGCGATGGTTTCCCGATGCTTTTCAAGTGATCCCAGGGCCGGGCGGTCTTGCATTGCGCTTGGTCGACATGGCTCAGGCGAAGCTGGCACTGCAGTTCCTCTGCGAAGGCGGAGTGAGAGCCACCTTCACGCATTTGATCGTGCGCGCAGCGGCACTGGCGCTGGCGCGCAATCCGGAACTCCATCATATCGTCTGCAACTACCAACGGATGACGCCAGGAGCCGTCGACATCGGCCTTTCCATGGCGGGGGAGACGACGTATGCACCGGTAGTCGTACTCCCAATGGCGGACCGAAAACCGCTGGGGACCCTCGTGGAGTTCATGAACGAGTCGATCGCCGCGTGGCGCGAGAAGGAGACGCGCGATCTCGAGAGCCTTCGCCAAAAGGGCTGGGTCGTTCCGTTCGGGTTTCTCCGCCGTCTGCTTCTGCGCTGGTTTCAGAAAACATTCTGGTTTCGACGACGACTCGTCGGTACGTTTCAAGTGAGCTGCCTCGCCAGCGTCGACGTCGTCGCGTCATTCCTATTTTACACGGGGAGCATCCTGTGCGCGGGCAGCGTTCGCGACCGCGTGGTAGCGCAAGGCGGCCAGGCAGTCGTCCGACCGACGGTGTGGCTCACGGTGTGCGTCGACCATGCGGCCATGGATGGGCGGCGCGCGGGCCAGCTTCTCAAGGCGATCAAACGCATTCTGGAGAGCGACGAGCTGGTGCGAGAGGCCCAGGACGCCGCTGCGTCGAGGCATGGGTGGACGGCTCCCGACAATGCGAATACGTCCTCTGGCCTCGGTATCCACAATGCATTTGAAAGGGCAACATGAGAGAATTGACGAGCGGTTTCCGGTGTGGGGCGCTCGTCGGCTTATCTCTCATCGGTTGTAGCCACAACGAATTGGAGCACGCGTGGCTGGCGCGGCCGAGCACAGTTACGTCACCGTTGTTTGCGAGAGCCGGCGCCGGAGTTCCTGGGCGCGGCCGCTGCCGCCCGTCCCGACATGGCGCGGCGACGAGCTTGCCCGTGGTCGACGGCGTCCGTCGCGAAGCGTGATATTGCAATGCTCAGTTAAGGACCTCGATGAGGTCGGGCTTCTTGGGATCTACCACTGGGTAGTATTGGCCGAAATAAATACACATGACATTGTTGATCGCCGATTCGCCAAAAGACAGCGAGCTTGCTGTTTCGTTGTAATAAGAGCAGCTCCAGGTGATGGGCGCATTGCCGCTCATCTGCATCGGTTGAGAATGGAGATGCAGCTGCGGCGAGTCCCAGTTTTTCTCTTCGTAAAAGACCGCACCTCCGGTGCTG
>JALYHX010000535.1 GCA_030776305.1 Myxococcota bacterium | reverse complement strand
CCGCGGTCGAGGACGTGAAGTTGACGCGCACGGGAGCGATCGTCGGTACGCCCGCATACATGGCTCCCGAGCAGGCGCGCGGGGACGGCAACATCGACGGGCGCGCCGATCTTTACGCCCTTGGCGCGACCCTCTTCGAGATGATCGCCGGGAGGCCGCCACACGCCGGCCCGACGCCAATCGCGATCCTCGCGCGCCTCGTCACCACCCCAGCACCCCGTCTTTCCGACGTCTTGGCCGACGTATCGCCGCGCCTGGACGAGATCATGGCGCGTCTTCTTGCGACAGCGCCGAACGAGCGACCCGATTCTGCCGCGGACGTTGCTCGGGAGCTCCGCGAGCTCGCTCTTGAGCTCGGCGCGACGTCGACGAATCGAGCGCCACGAGGCCAGGTCGAAGATGCATCACCCAATAGCTTCGCCACGGGTCGAACCGGCGGGACGCGGCTCGTCACGTCCATCGTCGCGACGTGCGTTCCCAAAGGGGCCGTACGCACGAGGCTCTTGACCCACCTGCGCTCTCGCGGTGCGGATGCCACAGAGCTCGGGGGAGATGCCATCGTGTCCCACCTCGGAGTGCGCAAGGCGCTCGGGGATGAAGCGATACGCGCACTCGATTTGGGTTTGCGCATCGCGAAGCTCAACGCATCGGTGGGGATCGCCACGGGCCGCACCCGCATCGACCGTACGCGGCCGACCGGCGAGGTCGTCGATCGCGCGGCGGCGTTGTCTCGCGACGCCGCCCGGGGCCAGGTTCTGGCGGATACGACGACCACCGAGCTGACGCGTGGCCGTTTCCAGCTGCAGCTTCGAAGCGACGGCAGCGCAGTAGTGGGTACGGCGCTGCCCGGGCGTCGTGAGATCATCGGCGGTGCCCCCTTCGTCGGGCGTGAGGCCGAGCTCGCACAGATCGTCGCGGCCTTCGACCGGTGTGTCGAAGACAATACGCCGATCGTCGTCACCGTGACGGGCGCGCCAGGCATTGGCAAAACGCGCCTTCGCCGCGAGGCGCTCTCGCGCATCGCCAGCCATGCGAGCGCGCCGCGTATCGTGCTCGCGCGATGCGAGTCTTTCGGGAAGAATCATGCACTGGGCGTCGTCGGTGATGTGGCGCGCGGGCTGGCGGGAGTGGCCAAGGGCGCTTCGCTCCAAGAAGCATTCGACGCGACCGATGTTCTCGTCGCCCTGAGCGACGTGCAGTGCTCCGAACATGCGCGCGAGCTTCTGGCTCGCTTGATCGCGAACGAGCCCCTTCCGGACCTCGACGACACCCGCGGCGCGCGCGATGCACTTTGGCTCGTGCTCACCGACATGACCACCGGCTTGACGCGTCACAGTCCGCTCGTACTGGTGCTCGAGGACGCGCAGTGGGCGGATGGCGAGAGCTTGTCTTGGGTAGACCACCTCCTGGCGCGCGCCGGAGGGCGGCCCGTGTGCGTGCTGGCCGCTGCGCGTCCGACCCTTTGGCGCGAAATGCCGAGCCGTTTCGAGGGGCGCGACCACGTGCGCATCGAGCTCCGACCGCTCTCCCGGAGGCAGGCGCGCGCGATTGCATCGGCCCTGCTCGGCGACCGCGCCACTGGCGCGCAAGGAGAGACATTGGCCGACTCGATCGCCCAGCAGTCCGCCGGCTTGCCGCTATTCGCCGAGGAGCTCGCACGGATCGCCGCCGCGGGACGAGACGCGTCCGACGCACCCACGATCGAGGCCGCGATGCAAGTCCACCTCGATGCGCTCGACGAGCTCGCGCGCGATGCGGCGTCGAGGCTCGCAGTGTTTGGGCAAGTCGGATGGGACTTGGGGCTCGAAGCGATCGGCGTGCCTGCCGCGTCCGAGGCGCTGCGCGAGCTCGCGGCCGCCGAGGTTGTCGTCGAGCAGGCTCACGCGCGATTCGCAGTCACGCGCGAGTTCGCCTTCAAGCACGCCCTGATGCGCGAGGTCGCGTACGCATCGCTCGGCGAGGATCTTCTCAAGGAATGTCACGCGCGTTGCGGTCGCTGGCTAGCCAAGGTGGGAGAAGACGACGCGATCGTCGCGCGCCACCTGGAGCACGGCGGCGAGGGAGTCGAGGCGGCCGCATATCTCGAGAAGGCGGCGCGTCGCGCGCTCGCCGCCTATGCGCTGCCCGAGGCGGTGTCCCTCGCCGAAAAGGCCCTGGCCTTCGCGGAAGACAAGCCCACGCAGTTCGCGCGCGCGCAGCTCCTCGACGAGGCCTGGAACCGGCTCGATGCACGGGCGGGCGAGCGCGACACGGCGGTGCGAGCGATGCAAGACGCGGTTTACGATGTGCCGAGTGAAGTTCGCGCGCGCGGGGCTCGTTTGCGCTACGAGGACGCCTGTGGCGGCAACGCCGAGACGAGCATGCGTCTCGACGAGGTCCGCGGCGCCGCTCAGGCGGCGAATCTGCCGGACGAGGAGGCTCGAACCGCTGCGGCGCTCGCTGCGCGGTACGCGTATGGCGGGGATCTCGACAAGGCTGCGGAGGTCGCCAGCGCCCTGCTTACGCTGGCGCAACGGCACAACATCGCCGGCGCCGCGGTCGACGCATGGCAAACGCTTGCGGTCGTGCGACAAGCACGCGGTGAAGTGGCTGCGGCCCTCGAGGCAAGGCGCAGCGCGGCGCGAGCGGCAAGCGCCGCTGGCCTGAAAGCACGCGAGGCGATGCTGACGATAAACGTCGGATTCGCTCTCACGACGGTGGGCGCGAGCGGGGAGGCGCGCCTCGCCATCGAGAGCGGAATCGCGCTTGCCCAGGCAATCGGCTCACCGGGCGTCGAGCGACATGGCAAAATGATCTTGCTCTGCTGGGCGGCGACATTCGGGGCTGACGGCTCGGTCGATGGGCCCCTCGCCGAACCCCGTGCGACAGCGGACGCAGCACTTGGAGGTAGCTGGGTGCCGCACGACCGCGCCACCCTCGGCGTCCTTTTCTATCGGGGCATCGAGATGCTCCGGGGCGCTGGCGGCGAAGGTGACGCGCGCACGCTGTTGAGGATCGCGGCCCAGGGGTATCGGGCGACGAAGATGCTCGACGTGCTGCCGGTGGCGCTTGGCCTTTGGGCCGAGGCAGAACGGCGCTGCGGCGACGCAAAAGAAGCGCGTGCGCTGGCCGCAGAGGCCGCTGCCCTCTTCGATGAAGGGTCGCCGAGCTTGTTGAACGAGGCGCCAGTCTTTCTGTCGCTCCATGACGCGTGCATCGACCTGGGACGGCTCGAGGATGCGCGGAGCGCAATCGCGCGCGGCGTACCCCGGCTGGTGACGCGGGTTCGGGGTCTCGCGGGGACACCCTACGCGCGAGCGTTTCTCAGCCTCGCGTCCAACGCGCGACTGCTCTCTGCGTCCGAGGGATATGGGCTCTTGCCCAAGGAGGCGATGGCCTCTTCGATGGACGCGGATCTCGGCCAGCAGTCCAGGCCCGCTCTGGTTTGAGCCGTCGCGGATGCGTTTTGCGCCGCCGTTTTGGTAAGCTCGACCGCGATGAAGACGACGATGATTGTGGCCAGCCTGCTATTTGCCCTGGCTTGCGACGAATCCAAGAATGACAAGCCGGCCACGACCGCCGCCCCGTCCGCCGCGCCCCTCCCGAGCGC
>JALYHX010000534.1 GCA_030776305.1 Myxococcota bacterium | reverse complement strand
ACCTGGGACTTAGGGGAGAACCGGACCCTCCCCGAGGATCGTGTCGCAGCCATCGTGCGCGAGATCGACGTAGCCGGGGCCCGCTGGTCGCGTTCGAGCGTGCACTTGCACGCGACATTCGACGTCGACGACAAGGCCAGCGGCGCGATTCGCTTCTGCTCGCGCGAGTTGGGCGACGAGCCCGGGAGCGCGGTCGTACGCTTCGCGTTCGTGGGTGACAGCTACAACGACGGTTCGTGCTTCGCCGCTTTTCGCACGACGATCGGCGTCGCCAACGTGCAATCGAGCGTCGCCCGCTTGACCGTGCCGCCGCGTTACGTCACTCGGGGCGCGATGGGAGAGGGATTCGCCGAGTTCGCCTCCGAGATTTTGACCAAGCGCCGCTCGCCGTCTGGCGCGCGCTCGTGCTAGGCCTTCGCGCATCTATGGCACGGAATCCCGAGCTCGTCGCTCTCGCGCGCCAGCGTCTCTATCCGAACTACCGGCCTGCGCCGATTGCGTTCGTCCGCGGGCGCGGATGCGAGCTCTTCGATGCGGATGGTCGCCGGTGGCTCGATCTCTGCGCCGGCGTGGCGGTGAGCGCACTGGGGCACGGACACCCAACGCTCGCGCGCGCGATTGCCGAGCAGGCGTCGACGCTCATCCAGGTGTCGAATTACTTTTACAACGAGCCGAACATCCGGCTCGCCGATGAGCTGTGCCGCAGAACGGGTTTTGCGCGCGCTTTCTTTTGCAACTCGGGCACCGAAGCCAACGAGGCACTGCTCAAGCTCGCCCGCCATCACTACTACCTGCGAGGCGATCGCGAACGAGTGCGCGTGGTCGCCTTCCACGGCGCCTTTCACGGCCGGAGCCTCGGAGCTTTGTCGATGACCGGGACACCGAAGTACAGGGAAGGGTTCGGCCCTCTCGGTCCGGTGACGCACGTGGAATACGGCGACGCCGCAGGCGTCGAGAGCGTGATGGGGCCGGACGTCTGCGCGGTCATCGTCGAACCGGTGCAGGGCGAGGCGGGTGTCGTCCCAGCACCGGCTGGATTTCTGGCGAAGCTTCGGGCGATCACCCGTGCGCACGGCGTGCTTCTGCTCGTCGACGAAGTACAGACGGGGATGGGAAGGCTAGGTCGGCTGCTCGGAAGCGAGGGCACAGGCGCGAAGCCGGATGCCATCGCGCTCGCCAAAGGCCTGGGTGGCGGCGTTCCCATCGGCGCAATGCTCACGACCGAAGAACTGGCGGGGGCCCTCCCCGCCGGAATGCATGGCGCGACCTTCGGGGGCAACGCCTTGTCGTGCGCCGCCGGTCTCGCCGTGTTGCGCGTGATCGACGAGGAGAAGCTCATCGACGCGGCTCGCGCCAAAGGCGAAGCACTCGGCGTGATGCTGCATCAGCTCGCGCGCGAGCTGCCCCACGTTTGCGAGGCGGCTCGGGGCGAAGGGCTTCTCTGGGGTCTCGTTCTCAGGCCGGGCTTCGTGGCTCGCGATCTCCTGCCACGGGTGCACGACGCGGGTCTCCTGATCATCCCAGCGGGTGAGCGCGTCTTGCGATTCGCTCCTCCACTCGTCGTGACGATTGCCGAGCTGCAGGAGGGTATCCGGATCGTTCGGAACGTCCTCGCCGCTCTCGGTAGCGGCGTAGCCTGAACGAATTGTCAGCAAGCGGCACCGCCGAGCTTGACAGCCACCATGGGCACGGGCGCAGAGTCCGCCCTTGCCATGGCGAACGCCCGCTTCCTCGGCTCGCCGGCCCAGATATCGACGACCCCGGCACCCTCGTCTTCCACGCTGCACTTCTCTCGGTGCACCTGTCCAGGGTGCGGGCAGGATGTGGACCCCCTGAGAGCAGGGCATGTCGCGATCCTCGACGGGCGCTTTTGCTACTTCTGCCAATCCGACTGCAAACAAGCCTACCTTCAGGCGCGAGGGCAACCGCCACAAGAAGATATCGTCACGGCGAGTCCGCCCGAAGTCTCTTTCGAAAACGGCGCGAGCCTCGCGCAGGTGGCGAGTGATGCGGCGCCGAAGCCGCAAACTCGTATCGCGCGAGCCGTTCTGAAAGAGCCTCCGGCGACGGAGGAGGCGTGCGGGCAGGAGACTGCTGTCGCGGACCTAGGCGATGAATGGCCAGCGTCGACAGCGACGCCGTCAGTCCGACATCCGAAGGCTGCGCAAACCGAGCGTCGGAGCGATCGACTTGCGGCGCTCGACTCCCTGGGGATGGTCGTCGGGGGATTGGTACCCGCGATCGGGCTGCTCGGTCCGGCGGTCGACGCGGCACGCGTGCCTCTGGTCGTCCTCTCGTGGGCGGCCCTCATGCTTCGTGTCCTCATGCTCGGCCGCGACCCGGCGGATCCACACCGCCTCGTCGTTCTTGCCCCGTGCACCGGCGCGGTCGTTGCTGCGTGCTGGGCAGCAGCAATCCACGACCCCCGTGCGCCGGCGGTCGCGGTCTTTGCAGCACTCTCCTGCGCAGCGGCGATCGCAATCGAGAGCCTGATCGGGCGGGTGCGGCGTCGCGTCGGCACCTCGCGGGCCCGCATCGAGCGCGCGCTCGACGTCAGCGTCCGCGTCGTGCAAGGGGGCGCTTTGATCCATATGCCCGCGTCCGAGGTGCGCGCCGGCGAGTCGATCGTGGTCGAAGCGGGCGAGATTGTCGGCGCGGACGCGATCGTGACGGCCGGCGAAGCTCGGATCGTCCCCTGGTTGGGGGCCCGGATCGAGGTCGTACGACGGGAAGGCGAGCCTATCTTGGCCGGCGCGCGCGTACTCTCCAACGGCCTCCGCATGACGACGACGTGGTCGGGTCGTGATCGCGCCTGGGTGAAACTTCTGTCGTCGCACGCGACGCGGATCGACGTGGCGTCGCCCACCGCACGACTACTGCGCCTCACGGTCGAACGAGGGGCACCTCTCGCTGCCGTCGTCGTCGGTGTCGCCGCGCTCGCGGCCAACGCGAGCCCCGTCGAGGTCGTTGCGGCGATGTGCGCGGGGGCGATCGCCTTCGGCAGCAAAGCGGCCTCTTCGAGCGCTGCATTTCACTTCGCCCGCGCGCACCTCGAGGCCCTGGCCAACGGCGTCGTCTACCGGGACGCGCGGGCATTCGAGCGCGCGGCGGCGGCGAACCTGGCGGTTCTCAGTGCCCGCGGGACCGTGCTCATGGGCGAGCCCGAGATCGTGGCCATCGAGCCGGTCGGCGCGATCGACGCCGAGCGCGTGCTCTCACTCGCGGCGGGGGCGGAGATGGGATTCGCCCACCCCTTTGCGGCAGCCGTGATGCGCGCAGCGAGAATGCGCGGAGTTCGTCCCGACGATGTGCGCAACGCCACGTCCCATGATGGGCTCGGCGTGACTGCGCTGGCATCGACGGGGGAGCGGCTCGTCGTGGGGGGACGCGCCATCATGCTCGAAGAGAAAATCGGCGTCGCCACGACAGACGCCCACATCTCGGAGCTCGAGGCGCAAGGCCGCAGCGTCTTGCTTGTCGCCCTCTGCGACCGGCTCGTCGGGGTCATCGCGCTCCAGGACGGGCTGCGCCAAGGCGCGCGCGCGGCCGTGCAGCGGCTACTCGATGCCCGCATCGAGCCGGTCCTTTTGAGCGGTGAGGCGCGCGACACTTGTGACACGATCGGCCGCGCGCTGGACATCGAGCATGTGCGTCCCGAGGTTCTCCCGGCGCAGCGAGGTCTCGAGGTACGCGCCCTGGCAGAGGGCGGGAACATCGTCGCAGTCATTGGCCACCCGGCAGGAGACGATGGTGCGCTCGGCGCCGCGGACGTGGCGGTCGCGATGGGCACCGCCGGAGCGACATCGGGCGAGTGGGCGGTCGTCCTGGCGAGCGACGACGTGCGCGACGCGGCGCTTGCGCTCGCCATCCCACATGCAGCGCGCGATCGAGCACGTGTCGCGATGGCGCTCGGTGCGACGCCCGGCCTCATCGCGTTGCTCGCCATCGGTTTCGGCGTCGCACCTCTCGCCGTGGCGCCCATCGCGGCCCTCATCGGCGCGCTGGCCGTCGCCGCCCACGCTCGCGAGTAGACCCGGACCGTGACTATCTGCTCGAGGTGCAGCGACTCGGGATGATCTCAGTCGCGTTTGAGGACCGCGACGCGCACGTTCGCGAGGGGGATTCCGTCTTTGCGGAAGCGTGCTGCGATGCGTTTGCGTAGTGCGTGCTGGACGGGTGCCTGATCGGCGAACGAGCGCACGTGAAAGTGGACCGTGAACGCCACGCCGCCGTCCACGAATCCGGGGGAGAGCGCGACGCTGGGCGTCGGCGCCTCGGCGATCCCCGGTACATCCATGGCGCGCTTCGCTTCGTCCGCCAGGGCGTCTTCCACTTTGTCGACGTCCGCGTCGGATGGTACGTCCACGCGGATGTTCGATGCGAGCTGGGGCGTCGGCCGCGAGTAGTTCGTGATGATCGCCTTCGAGACCGAGGCGTTCGGAATGACGACGAGGTTGTTGCCGAGCGTCCGGAGGTGGGTCGACCGCCATCCGATCGATTCGACGTAGCCCTCGTAGTTGGGATCGACGCGAATGAAATCACCCGGCCGCACGGGTTTGTCGACGACGATGTAGAGCCCGGAAAAGAAATTCGACAACGTATCCTGCAAGGCGAGTGCGACGGCAAGCGACCCCACGCCGAGTGCGGTCAGCGCGGGTGCGAGCGAGACGCCCAGTGCATCGC
>JALYHX010000533.1 GCA_030776305.1 Myxococcota bacterium | reverse complement strand
TCGTGCACACGCGCCACGACGCATAGTAGCTTTCCCTCGCGTTTCGAGTCGCTACACACGTTGCATATGGCGCGTCCATGGACGACCTCGGCGATGTTGCCGCAACGCTCGCACGGACCCAGTTCGTCGCGAAGCGTCGCCAGCTCAGCCCCGAGCGCCCGCGCGAGCGACTCGTCGGCCGTCAACAACCACAGCACGAATCGCTGCGCCGTCTTCTCGCCGACTCCCGGAAGGCGGGCCAGCAGTTTGGCGACACGGCGGGCTTTCGGGGTCACCCGGGCCTGTTTAGCATTACACGAGGCCGGGGATCTTCACGCCGCCCGTGACCTTTTCGAGCTCGGCCTTCATCTGCGTGTCGGCCTGCTCGATCGCCTGGTTGACCGCGACGCACACGCTGTCGAGGACCAGGTCCATCTCTTCGGTCGCCAGAGTCGCCTTGTCGATGTCGATCCGCTTCAAACTACGACCCAAGGTCACGACGACCTTGACCTTGCCCCCGAGCCCCTCGACCGCGAGCTCGCGATCCTTGAGGTCGTCTTTTGCCTGATCGATCTTTCGCTGCATGCGCGCCGCCTGGCGCATCAGCTCGTTCATCCCGCCGCGAAACTGCATGCCGCACGTTCTAGCTTATCCGTCGCCGGCGGGCAGCTTCACGTCGATCAGTTTTGCGCCGAACAAGCGCAGGGCCTCCTCGACGAGCGGGTGGGCCTCGACGGCCTGGCGGGCGCGCGCAAGCTCCTCGACGCGGCGTTCGGCGTCCACTGATGCCACAGTGCGCAAGCCGCTCGTCGCTCGCGCGGACGATTCGATGGCCACATGCGTCGTTGTGCCGAAGTAGGCTCGTGCCTCGCGCGTCAGGATGTCGACCGCTTCCCGTTCGCTTGCCCGTGCCGCGAGGAACCCTTCGCTCGGCTCGAAGCCGACCACCAACCGTCCTGCACCGACCTCGAGTGGAATGGCGTGTTCGAGCACCGACGCAACGGCGGGCCGGGCCGCTCGAACGCGCTCGAGGATGGCGCGCCACGCGTTCGCTCCAGTCATGAGCGCGGCTGCAGGAGGTGAGGTCGCGCTCGTGCCGTTTCCTCGGGCGGGGTCCAACACTACAGCCGCATCCACGGGGGGCGGTGGCACCGGATCGAGCCTGGGGGAGGGCGTTGAGACCAGCGTCAATCGTTGGCCACGCTGCTGCTGAACCGTCGCGACGCCGTCAGGAAGGCCGGGCTCGGCCACCTGCAGTCTCGGTGTCTCTGCCAGCGCGAGGGCGCCGCGCGTGCGCGTGGCCGCGCTCTCGGTTACGATCTGTGCCGAGGCAACCGGGATTCCGCGACCGGTGCCGCCTCCTCCTCCGCGCGGCGCAGGGACCGGGGGTGGCGCTCCTCCGAGGCGGCGTTCCAGATCCCCCACCCGGGCCAGGAGCTCGTCGAGTGGCAACAGCGGTGGGCGTCGTGCCAGGCGCACGAGCGCCATCTCGAGGGCTATCCGCGGATGTCCGCTGCGTACGACGTCATCGTACGCATTCGAGAACCCTTGAAAACACCGCGATAGGTCGTCGGCATCGGCACGCGCGGTGAGCGCAAGCACGTCGCGCACCTCCTCGTCGGCCAAATCCAGCATCTGTCGCAAACTCGGCTCGTCGCATTGTGCCTGTCCGGCACACATCTTCGCGATCACCAGATTTCGCAAGTGACGCAGCACGTCCCGAGTCACGTGCACCAGGTCGAAGCCCTGCTGGGCGAGGCGGTCGACCACACCGAGACATGCTGCAGCATTTCCATCGATGAGTGCGGCCCCCAGCTCGTGCAGGATCTTTCGATCGGCCACGCCGAGCACCCCCGTAACGTCAACGGCGGTCAGCTTCGTCCCGCTGAAGGCAATCACCTGATCGACCAGACTCATCGCGTCGCGCATCGACCCCGCGGCCTCGCGTGCAATGACCTGGATCGCCGCACGCTCGGCATCGACGTTCTCTTGCGCGAGCACCTGCTCGAGGCGCGCCGCGATGATTTGAGTGGAAATCAACTTGAAGTCGTACCGCTGGCAACGGCTCAAGATGGTGACCGGGACTTTTTGCACCTCGGTCGTTGCAAAGATGAATACGACGTGGGGCGGCGGCTCCTCCAGCGTCTTCAAGAAAGCGTTCCACGCTGCCGTCGACAGCATGTGAACCTCGTCGACGATGTAGATCTTCGAGCGATCGCGCGCAGGGCGGAACGTCATCCCCTCCTGGAGTCGGCGCACTTCGTCGACGCCGTTGTAGCTTGCGCCGTCGATCTCCTGCACATCCAGGTCCTGCCCCGATGTGATCTCGCGGCAGGGCGCGCAGTGGTTGCACGGCTTTGCCGTCGGGCCCTTTTGCTGACCATCCGCGCCGACGCAATTCAAGCACTTGGCCAGCAACCGCGCGCTCGTCGTCTTGCCGACACCCCGCACGCCGGTGAACAAGAACGCATGCGCGATGCGTCCGCCCGAAATGGCGTTTGCCAGGGTGCGCGCGACGTGATCCTGGCCGACGAGATCGTCGAAAGTCTGCGGCCGATACTTGCGGGCGAGGACGAGATAACTCACGGCCCACGGGCTTACAACGCGTGCCCGCTCGATGCGAGAGGCGCTCCGCAGCTGCGCGCTCCGCCCGTTCGAACGGTTCATCTTCGCGGTTATTTTCCTGCGGGACCCGAATCACAGCGAAATCGAAAAAGAATCGAAAAAGACCTTGAGGTGCCGCCCCTTAACACGTCAAGGTGGCGCCAGTGGTAAGGCCACTCGACCGATTCGCATTTCGGTCAAAGTCAAGGAGAGGATTCGATGCGAGCCATGTTGTATGCACGGGTTTTGACCGCAGCGGCAGCCGCGACCGCGGTCGCTCTTGTGATGCCGGCATGCGGAAGCTCCGGCACCCCGCAGCCAGGAGGAGGTAGCTCCAGCGGTTCGGGCAGCACCTCGAGCGGCTCTGGCGGCGGATCCAGTAGCGGCACGAGCAGCGGTTCCGGGGGCTCGAGTGGCGCCGCCGGCAGCTCCAGCGGGTCGGGAGGCTCGGGTAGCGGGTCCGGTAGCTCGAGCGGGACGGGTGGAAGCTCCGGTAGCTCCACTGGATCGGGCAGCGGCTCTGGCAGTTCCAGCGGAGCGACGGGCAGCAGCTCCGGAAGCTCGAGCGGGGCGGGAAGCGGCTCGGGCGGCTCCAGTGGAGCGACGGTCGATGCTGGGTCCAGCGGCGGCGAGGGCGGTGCGCCGGAAGGCGGGTTGCCCGGCGGCAATAGCATTTCGGGAAGTCCGGATGGCACGCATCCTTTCACGACGATCGCGGAGGCAGTCTGGATTGGCAACCCCGACAGTCCCGGAACGACCGTCATTTATCTTTTGTCGAAGCCTTATCCCTGCGGGGCCGCCGCATGGGCAAAAGGCAGCGGGTGGGACACGAAAGTGCCCGCCGGCACGGTGATGCTCGAATTCAAGCTTGCCGCTCCGCCGCCTACGACTTTCCCGGCGGTGTACACGGTCATGACGACGAATCCGGCCCTTGCCGCTCCGCCCACGGCCGGCAATGGATTCGCATTCTGGAATAGCTTTACCTCCACTCCCGCCATCGGTGAGACATCGGCGAGCGGAAGCAACGTGACCCTCACGGCCATGAACGCGAGCACGAACGTTACGGGAACGTTTAACCTGATGTTCGGGGCGAACCCGCTGACCGGCAGCTTCGACGCGAAGTATTGTGCGCCGGCAGGCGAACCCTGAGGCGGCTTCGGGGTGGAATGAAAGTGCATGGCCGATTCGCCCACGGATGAATGGCGTAGTGGGGCGTGGCCGAGGCGGCTGCAATGTGGCTCCGCGAACCGAGGACTGGAGGTCTCCAGCGTGACCAGAACGATCGTACATCATATTGTTTGTGGCCTGATTTTCGCGGGCTGCAGCTCGTCGACGCCGTCGCCTACTACGGAC
>JALYHX010000532.1 GCA_030776305.1 Myxococcota bacterium | reverse complement strand
GCTCGAGACCGCGCGGACCACGGTGGTACGCCCCGGGCAAGAGAAGGCAAGATGAGGAGCTGGGTGCCGTTACGCGACGAAGAGAGATGTTTCAGGAGGCACAGACGTGGGAGCTCCATCATCGGCGGCGTGCTTGTCTTGGCAACCGCCTGCGCGGTGTCCCCCCTTCCATCTTCCCAGTCCGCCGCAGGCGACGACGCGGGTTCGGACGGGTCCCCATCCTCCTCCGGCGAAGCCAGCACACCGGGTGACAACGGGCCACCCAACCTAATCCCAGGCGATGCCCAACGCGACAGGGCCGATGGCTGCGACTCTGGTGCGTGCAATCAGGGTTCGCCGATCCGGTGTGGCGACGGGCTCATCGAATCGGGCGAGACATGCGACGATGGAAACAACGTCTCGGGTGACGGCTGTTCGGCGACCTGTCAGATCGAGCCGGGTTACAAGTGTCCGACCCCGGGACAATCGTGCGTCGCGATCCAGGTGTGCGGGGATGGCGTGGTCGACGGCGGCGAGCAGTGCGACGACGGCAACACAGTCTCGGGCGACGGCTGCTCGTCGATCTGCCAAGTCGAGCCGGGCTGGCAGTGCCCCATCGCGGGCGCAAAGTGCATTGGCGCGAAATGCGGAGACGGCATCGTCGCCGGGAGCGAGCAATGCGACGACGGGAACATCGTGTCGGGGGATGGCTGCAGCGCGATCTGTCAGGTCGAGCCGGGCTTCGCCTGCGTTACGCAAATGGCTGGCAAGTCCGTTTGCCATAAGACGGTGTGCGGCGACGGCCGAAAGGAAGGCTTCGAGCAGTGTGATGATCGGAATTTGATTCCCTACGACGGCTGTTCGCCAACATGCGGGATCGAACCCAAGTGCAACGGCAAGGGGGGATGCACGGGTGTGTGCGGCGATGGGTTGGTGTTCCCGGAAGAACAGTGTGACGACGGAAACACGGTCTCCGGGGACGGATGCAGCGCGACATGTCAGATCGAGCCCGGGTACACGTGCATGAAGGTGACGCAGTCGCCCGCGTCTAGCCTCTCCATCCCGATCTTGTACCGGGACATGATCCATGCAAACGAGACGACCCTGCCCACACCGAGACCTTCGGGGGGCGGCCATCCCGACTTCGAGAGCTTCACGCCGAGCGGCAAAGGACTCGTTCGACCCACGATTGGCGCGGACAGCGAACCGGTTTGGGCATCCAACACGCCAGCCGGCGCCACCGGCCCGGCCCTTAGCGGGAGCGTCGACTTCTGCTGGTGGTACCACGAGACGGGCTGCAACGGCGCCGGGAGCGCGAATCCCTACGACGACCTCGTCTACGTCGACGCCGCGGGCGCGCCGATGGTGATAACGCTCGCTCAGCAGGCGACTGGCTCGAGCATCTATAGTTATGCGAGCACGAACTTCTTTCCCATCGACAACCTCGGTTGGAACGCAGGGACCAACCCGGAGGTCGACTCCGCATGCGACGGGACCCCGGGCCACAATTTCTCTTTCACGAGCGAGCTACATTACCTTTTCACGTACCAGGCGAAGGTGGCGGCAAGTGCGACGCCCGCCGTCTTCACGTTTTCGGGCGACGACGACGTCTATGCGTTCATCAACAGCCAGCTGGTCGTCGACCTCGGGGGAGTTCATCCGGAGCTCACCGGCAGCGTCACGCTCGACACCGCGCAGGCGATGACGCTGGGCCTAACCGACGGCGGCTGGTATTCGATCGACTTGTTCCAAGCGGAACGCCACACGTGCGGCTCGGACTACAGTCTGACGCTGAGCGGGTTTGCGCACGTCATCTCGCAGTGCCACGCCATCTGCGGCGACAGCGTCGTGGCCGGCGGTGAGCAGTGTGACACCGGCGCGAAGAACGTGTCGCGAGCGAGCGCATATGGACAGGGCGTTTGCACCACCGATTGCCGCCTTGCGCCATACTGCGGCGACACCACGGTGCAGGCGCAGTTCGGCGAGCAATGTGACAACGGTACGAACCTCGCGACTTACGGCGGCCCAAATCCCCACGCGTGCGGGCCGGGTTGCAAATGGGCGCCGTATTGCGGCGATGGCGTGGTGCAGTCGTCGTTCGGGGAGCAGTGCGACGGCACGCCGAATTGCGATTCGAAGTGCCAGATGATTGCCATGTGAGCTTGGCCGGCCACTACTACGTCATGATGATCGGCGCGGGTGATTCAGCGCGTCGAAATACCCGTCACGCAGAAATCGTAAGTCACATTCGTTGGCTCAGCGTCGAGAAACACCGCCAGCATGTCGACGTTCTGAAAGCCGCTCAACGCGGTCGACGGCGGCACGGTCCAATATTGGAGCCTCAGGGCGCTCGCGGTTACGAATTGGCCAGACGCGTAATTCGGAATTCCATACCACTGTGAGTCGGGGTCTCCAGTCAAGTGAGCAAGCAGATTGTACGTTCCGGGAGTGCCGGCGTAGCTGACGGCCAGCATGGTGGGGGCCGCGCTGCCCCACGGGCCGCGAGGATTCGTCGTGTCGAAGCCGAGATCAACGCCCCAGTTCGAGGACCAATTGCATGCGTCGCCGTTGACGGCGGT
>JALYHX010000531.1 GCA_030776305.1 Myxococcota bacterium | reverse complement strand
GTCCTTGGTAGACGACCGTGCCAGGCACAACACCCTGCGCCGGGAAGACGCGGCCCCCCGGGTCGTTCGGTACCGAGCCGCAAGCGACGCCGAAACCGACCACGGCGAGCGCCGCCGCGCGGCCGTCCAAGGAGCAGTGGATTCGCTTCATCTGTCGCCGACTTGGTCAAAACTTGTACGTGAAAAAAGCCATGAGGCGCCGGTCCGTGACTTGCCCGAAGGGGTGCTCGCGGTGCTTGTCGTCCAGCAGGTTGAAAGCGACGCCGCTCAACTCCGCCTGGTTCCGGAGAAAACGGTAGCCCAACCGCGCGTTGAGCAGCGTGTACGAGCCGAGGTGGTACGACTGGTATTCGAGGCGTTGCCGCTGGTTGTCGGTGATCGGCTCTGCCCACTCCTGGGGCGAAACGTAGTGAAAATCGACCGAGCCATCGATCCCGAGCCGCGTTCGGACCTGGATGCCGGCGTTCACTTTGTGGGCACTGGTCCTCGTGTCGTTGGCAAGCAGCCCTCGCTGCACCACACTGCAGCCGCTGTTGTCCTGCTTGACGATCATCAACGTGTAGTTGGCATAGAGATCGAGCCCCTCGGCCGGGAACGTGCGAACGCCGAGCTCGGCGCCATACACTCCGTATCTCTGGCACTGGTTTTCGAAGCCGTTGATGAAGAGTGGATAGAGCCCGGTGGAGGCATTCGGCGCCGTTGGCACCTGCTGTCCGGCGACGTCTCCCAGCGTGATCGCCTCGACCGGTGCAATCGCGATCAGGTTGGACGCGCGGTTGTAAAAGAGCGCGCTGTCGAACGTGAGATAGTCGCTGTCCGAATTTAGATAGCCCAACTCGGTCGTGAGGATTTGTTCGGGTTCGAGCCGGGAGAGCCTGGATTGCGTGAGAAGCGCACCGCCCGTGACCGGAAGCTGGAAGGGGACGTCGAGGTACGATTCGAGGAACGTGGGCGAGCGGAACGCCGTGCCGACCATCCCACGGACGGTCGATCGCTTGCTCGGATGAACCAGGACGGATCCGCGGGCCGATTGGACGACGCGATCGAGATGCGGGACATAGTCCGCGCGGTAATCGCCGACCAGCGCAAGTCTCGCGCCCAGCCGGACCTCGTCGTGCACGAAGATACCGCTGTGGTGCTCGATCTCGTCGCGCGCTTGGTACGTCCACTGGACACCTTTGAGCCGGTATTCCGCACCAACTTGAAGGTTGTGCGCCACGCCCTTTCCGGTTTCGAATTGGTCGACGATCCTCAGCTCGCCGTCCACCACATCCAGCAGCCCCCGTGCGGGCAGGAGCGACTGGCCCAGATAAGCCGCGTTGTCTTCTTGTGTCTCCGCGATCCGGTTCCAGTAGACGCGTCCCTCCACGTGCTTCGATTGCAGGAGCACGGTCACATCGGACGTTTGAATCGGGTCGAGCACGTGATCTTGCTCGGCGCCGATGGATAGAATCTCGAGCTTTCCGTAGTTGTAACCCCCCTGAATCGTGAGGGCGACTCTCCGTCCGAATCGACGCGTGATCGCGGCATCGAGGCGCGCCGTGCGCTGCGCTGCATCCTGATCGCTCGTGGCAAGGTGAACGTCGGCGCGATTGGAGGGGACCTCACGGCTCCAGCGAGGCAGGTAGTCGTAGCCTGCAGAAAGACGATACGCGATTTCCTTCTCGTGGCCGCTCGCCCAAATGCTCCCATGTGTGGCGTTGCGATCGCCGTATCCGAGACTGAATCCGCTGCCACCCTGGCCGGGCTCCTTCGTGATGATGTTGATGACCCCATTGAACGCGTCGGCGCCATAAAGCGCAGAACCGGGGCCGCGGACGACTTCGATGCGGTCCACATCCTCGACGCCGATCGAAAGGCTGCCCCAAAACGTCGCCCCCACGAGATCGACGTAAACGCTGCGGCCATCGACGAGAACGAGCACCTTGTTCGAGAGGCGCTGATTGAACCCGCGCAGCGATACTTCGGTCTGCGCGCCCGTCGTCTCCATGATGTCGACGCCTGCGAGGCGTCGCAGAAGTTCCGGAATCTTCGTGATACCCGAGAGTCGAATGTCTTGCTCTGTGATGATGGATGTCGAGTTCGGCGCATCCAAAGGACTCTGCGCCGCCTTCGACGCCGTGACGACGGTCTCTTCGAAGACTTCTTCGGTCTTGAGACCGTCCGCCTTGCCGTTGTCGTAACGGATCGCAGGTGAAGCCTGCTCGGTCGGTGCGTTCGACGTCGTCGGCGCGGTCGGAGCGGTGCCGCCGCCGGCTGCAGTCGCAGACTCCGGAGGTTCGTTGCCAGGACGGGTGGTCTCGTCATTCGGCTCGGTTCCACCGGCAGGACCGCTGTCAGGCGCCGCGGGTTCGGCCCCGCGGGTCTGCTGCGTCTCGATGAGCTGAGCCTGCTCTTTGCGGATTCGGGCCTCGAGCGTCGTGACGATTCGCAGCACTTCATCGCGGTCCGGGGGATTCCCGTCAGCGTAGCGGCGGTAGTACGCGATTGCGTTGTCGAGATCCCCGACGTCCGCGTAAGCGCGAGCGATGTTGTAGAGGACATTCGGATGCGGGAGGATTTCGTATGCTCTCTTCAGTTCGTCGATACCGGCGTCGTAACGTCCGTCGACGATCGCCGCCATTCCTCGTTTGAAATGGGCTCTCGCCTCGGTCCGTTCATCGGCGTGCGCGCGCGCGACGAACAGGAGGGCCGCGCCGAGCAGGAGCCCGGCGACGATGCGTTCAATGTGCCCTTGTCCCCTCACCGGGCGCGCGAGAATAGATCAGCGTTCGAACCGCTACCACGTAATCGTCACGTACCCGTTCCCCGCCGCACTTTGCGGATGGGTCGTGACGATGGCTCCGATCGGAGAGCCTACGACGTACGTGCTTCCGCCGCCGCCGCCGGCGACGCATCCCCCGCCGCCGCCATAATACCCGCCACCACCGCCCCCACCCGACACGGGAG
>JALYHX010000530.1 GCA_030776305.1 Myxococcota bacterium | reverse complement strand
GCACGGGCCGCCCATGAAGCCCACCGGCGGAGGCCCCGCGCTCACGACGGTCGAGGGTGTGCTCGAACGGGTGACCTTTTCGAACGACGAGAACGCCTGGAGCGTCGTGCAGCTCGAGGTCCAAGGAAGGCGGGATCTCGTCACGTGCGTCGGCAACCTACTGGGCGTGCAGCCTGGCGAGAGTCTCCGACTCTCCGGCCACTGGGTGACGGACAAGAAGTATGGCGAGCAGTTCCGCGTCGAGTCGTACGTGACCGTCGAGCCAGCCACACTCGTAGGGATCGAGAAGTACCTCGGGTCGGGCCTGGTGCGCGGCGTCGGCAAGGTCATGGCCGAGCGGCTCGTCGGGCACTTCGGGATGGAGACGCTGGAGGTCATCGACCAGCAGCCCGCCCGCTTGACCGAGGTCGATGGTATCGGCCCCGTTCGGAGCGAGCGGATCACGAAGGCATGGGTCGAGCAACGACAGATCAAGGACGTGATGGTGTTCCTCCAGTCGCACGGGGTCTCGACCACGTACGCGACCCGCATCTACAAACAGTACCGGGACCGCTCGATCGCCGTCGTCCGCGAGAATCCCTACCGCTTGGCGACCGACATCATGGGCATCGGTTTCAAGAGCGCCGACAAGATCGCCGAGCGCTTGGGCATCGGGCCGACCTCGCCCCTGCGGGCCGAGGCTGGCGTGCTTCATGTGCTGGCGACCCTCTCGGACGAGGGCCACGTCTACGTCCCACGCCCGAGGCTTCTGTCGGCGGCCGTGGAGGTCCTGACGATCGACCCGCCCATCATCGAGACGGCCATCGGCGCGCTTGCTGCCGATGAGCGCGTCGTCATCGAGCCGCTGCCTTCGGGAGATGAGGCGGTGTATCTGAAACCCCTGCACACGGCAGAGGCGGTGAGCGCAGGACGCATCCGCATGCTCCTGGGGAGCGAGAGCCGCTCGATTCGGATCGACATCGAGCGCGCCATCGCATGGTTCGAGACGCAGCAAGACATCCAGCTCGCCGACGAGCAGAAGGAGGCCATCCGAAAGGCAGCTACGAGCAAGCTGCTCGTCGTGACGGGCGGACCCGGCACCGGCAAGACGACGCTCGTCAACGGTGTCATCCGCATCCTGGAAAAGAAGGCGCGACGCATCCTGTTGGCGGCGCCTACCGGAAGGGCCGCCAAGCGGATGGCCGAGACGACGGGGCGCGAGGCCAAGACCATCCACCGGCTCTTGGAATTCAACCCGAAAAAGTTCGGTTTCGACAGGGACGCGTCCAATCCATTGGAGGCCGATCTCGTGATCCTCGACGAAGCGTCGATGATCGACACTGTGCTTGCCTACCACGTGCTCAAGGCGCTCCCCTTGCACTGCCAGCTCGTGCTGGTCGGCGACATCGACCAACTTCCCTCGGTCGGTCCCGGCAGCGTGCTCGGAGAGATCATCCGATCGGGCGTAGCCGACGTGGTGCGGCTGCGGCACATTTTCCGCCAGGGCAGCGAGAGCCTCATCGTCGTCAATGCCCACCGGGTCAACGAGGGGCTCATGCCCGAGTTACCCTCCGAGGGCTCGAAGGCCGACTTCTTCTTCATCGAGCGCAAGGAGCCAGAAGAGATCGTCGCCACGCTCAAGGCCCTGGTTCGGCACCACATTCCTCACAAGTTCGGGTTGGACCCTGTGACCGACATTCAGGTGCTCACGCCCATGCAGCGGGGGCTCCTCGGTGTGGCGGGAATCAACGCCGAGTTGCAGACTTTGCTCAACCCATCGGGCGAGTCGCTCGTGCGCGGAAACCGTTCGTTTCGACAAGGCGACAAGGTGATGCAGGTCCGCAACAACTACGACCTGGCGGTTTTCAACGGCGACATCGGGCGCATCGAGAAGATCGATTCCACCGAGCAGCAAGTGCTCGTCATCTTCGACGGCCGGACGGTCACCTACGACTACGGGGATCTCGACGAATTGGTGCTCGCCTACGCCTGCTCGATCCACAAGTCGCAGGGCAGCGAGTACCCGTGCGTCATCATCCCACTCCACACGCAGCACTTCGTCATGCTCCAGCGAAACCTTCTCTACACGGGGCTGACGCGCGGCAAGCGCCTGGTCGTCCTTGTGGGCAGCAAGCGAGCACTGGCCATCGCCGTGAAGAACAACTCCAATGAGGAGCGGTGCACGATGCTGGCCGACCGTCTCAGCAATGCCAATCGTCATCAAGGCGTCGATGGGTCGGACGCCATTTTGTAGCGTCACGGGTCCGACACGCGTCGTTGACTCAGCCCCCGATCACCGCCCGCACCCTCGCTCGCTCCCCCGCGAGGATCTCGATCGCCCGCCCGAGCCCGATCTCCGCCGCGACGGCTTTCAGCAAGTCATCGACCTTCGATGTCGTGGTGATCGCCATCGGTGCCAGAGCCGACTGCCCAGCGGTTTCCGCCTTCGCTTTCATTCTCTTCTTCTTGGCCGCCGTCCTGTCCGCTCCCCGTACGTTGTACACGTAGCTCGCGTCGAGCTTGACGCCCTCGGCCTTGGCCTTCGCGACCATCTCCTTGGGTGACAAGTCTCGGTGTGCCCGCACGAAGTCGGCCTTGCTTACGGTGGACTTCCTCGCGTAGCTCGGCTGTTGCGGCGGGGTCTTCTTCGCGACGCTCTTCTTCTGCTTCGACATCCGGCGGACCTCGTAGACAAGCCCCGGCTTAACCGTCACCCCGGCGGCCTTGGCCTTCGCGACGATCTCGGTGGCCGAGAGCGTGGCGGGCTGGCTGCGGATGAAGTCGGATTTGCTGACAGGCTTCTTCGTGTCAGTTTTGTTCGAGGCCATCGTCAATTTGTCTCCGTGAGAGGGCGCGAGTTCAGCACGGGGCCGTGGTGGGGGCAACGTCATGTTGACGCCATCGATGGACTGACCCGGACAAGTCCAGCAAAAATCCATGTGAAACGGTCGGATTCCGCTCAAAGCTCCCGCGCGACCAGCCTGGCGACGTCCGCGTGCGCCGCGACGAGGCGGGCGGGTTCTGCGTCCCCGTCGCTAAGGTACGCGGCGACGAGTATGGACGCGCGACCGGGCGGCACGGCGATGGCGACGTCGTTGACGGCACCACGTCGGCCTGTGCCGGTCTTGTCGCCGCCGACCCACCCGTCGGGCAGGCCCGCGCGAAGGCGATCCTTGCCCGTCTCACACGTGCGCAGCCAGTGCAGTAGGCGCTCGCGACCCGCGGCGGAGAGGGCGTCGGCGCAAAGGACCTTGCGCATCAGGCCGACCATCGCGCGCGGCGACGTGGTGTCGCGAGGGTCGCCCGGTTCGTTGTCGTTGAGACTTGGCTCGTCGCGGTCGAAGCGGGTGACGAGGTCGCCGAGCAGTCGGACAAACCGCGTGAGACCGATCGGGCCGCCGATCCTCGCGAGCAGCAGGTTCGCGGCAGTGTTGTCGCTGACGGTAACGGCGGCCCGCGCGAGAGCATCGACGGTCATGAAGCCTGCGGCGACGTGCTCGCGCGTGGTGGGTGCGTACTCGAGTAGATCACTCGGGCCGTAGCCCACGCGATCTTCCAGCGACAACTCTCCAGCATCGACTCGCGCGAGTACAGCTGCCGCGAGTGTCCACTTGAACGTGGAGCACATCGCGAAACGTTCGTCCGGCCGGTGGGTGAGTTGCCGGCCGCTCCCGGTGTCGACGGCGAAGACGCCGAGGCGACCGCCCACCCGCGCCTCGATCGCGGCGAAGGAGAGCGGCGCGAGAGTCGGGACATCCACCGGCGCGGAGGTGACGACGCGTGACGGGACGCACGCGGTGGCCATTGCGCCGATGGCGCCGAGAAGGAGCTGCCTTCGCGTGGAGGATCCGAGCATGAGCCGGGCACGCTCGCACGCAGGCGGACATTCCGGCAAGGCTCCCATCGGAGCGGACGACCGGGTTCAATTGGGCGGTAGGATCACCGTGTCGATCACGTGCACCACCCCGTTGCTGGCGGGAAGATCGGTGAGGATGACCTTCGCCTTCGCCCCGCCTGCGTCGACTGAGACCTCCGATCCAACAATCGTCAGGCCGATGGGGCCGCTCAACGAATTGACCGATCCCGCAGTGATGTCCTTTGCGTAAACGAGACTGCTCGCGATGACGTGATACTTGAGGATCTTCTGGAGTTGAGCCTTGTTCGCAGGAAGAAGGAGGCTGTCGAGCGTGGCCTTCGGGACCTTCGCGAACGCTGCGTCGGTGGGTGCGAAGACCGTGAATGGACCAGGACCGCCAAGTGTCGCAGCCAGGTCTCCCGCGGTCAGAGCGGCGACAAGCGTCTTGAACGTCGTCGTGCCGTCATCGTATCCAACCGCCGTGTCGGCGATGGTGGGTAGGAGGACGCCATCCACGATGTGCACGATGCCGTTCGACGCTTGCACATCCGGGATCGTGACGTTGACCGCGCCGTTGAGCAGAACCTTTCCGCCGCTGCCGTCGACTGCGAGCTTCGCGCCAAGCACGGTCGTCGACGTCGACGTCTTCCCAAGAATGTCCGAGGCTCGCACGAGTCCCGCTACTACGTGGTACTTCAGCACGAGTCCGAGCTCCGTCTTGTAGGGTGGAGTCAGAAGCTTGTCGGTCAAGAACTTGGGCACCTTCGTGAAGGCCGTGTCCGTTGGCGCGAACACTGTGAACGGACCTGCGCTTCGGAGGGTCGCTTCCAGCCCGGCCGCCTGAACTGCGGCGACCAGCGTAGTGAAGGACTTTGCGCCGACGGCTGTGTCCACAATGTCCTTGGACACGGCGGCCGAATTGGAGCCGACGTCTCCACTGACCGGAGGCGAACCTGAGTCGGACGTGGTGGCTCTCGTCGTAGCGTCGCTACACGCGACGAACGTGAGCGAGACGACGCAGAGGCTAGACGCGAGATGTTTCGGCTGGAGTTTCATGGCAAGCACCTTTCTAGGGCACGAGGCGACGAGCCTCGGGGCATGTTGGTTGTCGATGTTCGGCCGGCTTTAGGGCAGCACAACGGCGTCGATGACGTGGATGATGCCGTTGGAACACGCGATGTCGGCTTTTACGACCTTGGCCCCGTCCACCATGACGGTTCCCGCGTTCTGCGAAATCTTGAGGTCCTTGCCTTGCACGGTCTTGGCGGACGTCAGGTGAACCACTTGGTCCGAGCCGACTCGTCCGGACACGACGTGATAGGTGAGGATCGACTGCAGCTTCGCCTTGTTTTCCGGCTTGAGCAGGCTGTCGAGGGTGCCGGCCGGTAGCTTGGCGAAGGCCTCGTCGGTTGGCGCGAAGACGGTGAACGGGCCCGGACCCTTCAACGTATCCACGAGATCGGCAGCCTTGATGGCGGCGACCAGGGTCTTGAACGAACCCGCACTGGCGGCCGTTTCGACGATGTCCGACTGCGCGTGCGCGCTAGTCGGCGTGGTTGCTTGGATGTCATTCTCGGCGCCGCCGCATCCAGCAACGGTGAGGATTGACAGAACGGAAGGAACGAGGACGAAGGTGCGAAGGACTGAGTTCATGGTCGTGTACTCCCTGGGTTGAATTCCCGACTGCAGGTTCATGAGTAGCGTTTGTCTAACATATGTCAATGGCGTGCTTAGACAATTGTTAGACAAAACAGACCGGCGCGGGCGGAGGGGTTCGTGGCCACCACCTCATCTCCCCCCTTGGGCGCCCCGACAGCGCAGCTCCAATCGACGCTCACCGAGCAATCGAGACGTGTGCCGATCTGCGCCGCTGTCCAGTGTTGCCTGGAATCTCGATGTCGAAGCCGAAGGTATCATCGTTGTCCGAAGGGCCGGACTCGATGAGGCGATCGAACGCTTTGGGCGCTAGAATGAGCCAGGAACCGCGCAAGAGCCGTCGTCGGTCTTCACGCACCGGCCGGTGAGGCGAAGGCGGTTCTTGGCGAACACCTCGTAGGCGAGGTCGAGCACATGAGAAATGACGGGTAGCCTCGTCATTGCGACGAGGGTGCCGAAGCCGACGGCCGCGTAAAGGCGGCGAAATACCTCCACCCCTTCGATGAGCTCACCCGTCGGCAATCGGGCATGGATCCGCTTGATCAGCGCATCATGGTCGAGGCCGACCGACCCAGGATCGAAGCCAGGCGCGGCGATGTCCGTGAAGACGATTCTCCTCGCGCGATCCCGCCCGCGAAGCATGCCGACCTCTCGCATGCATAGTGGGCACGCCCCGTCGTAGAAGACTTCAATATCGAATGCGCCCATCACAACGCTCAGGCGTGAAAATATGACGCTGTTCATGTTTTGTCAAACGTCACGAGCCATGGGTCCCGGCACCGATTCGAGGGTTCCGGAGGAAGTCAGCGTCTCTCCGCCGAAGAGCTCGAACGAACGCAAGGCGCGTTTGGCTATCCGCCGGTCGCGTTCTCGCGCAAGACTCGTCCAACGCTCGGAGACGACCCGATCTACGTGCCGACGCCAAACAAGACGGGGGACCACGTCTGCTCTTGCCTACGACGACGAGGGTCGCCGCGAAACGAGACGAGCGAGCGCAGGGTCACGTTCGCTTCGCGGCGCTGCCCGCAGGATCTATTTCGATACGCGCAATCGCTGCAAGGTGACGACGGAACGCCGCCATGACCCATGCATGGAATCTTGCCTGCGTTGCAACGTACACAAGCCAGGGCAGGCGTGTAGAGTAGTCGTGGACAGCGACGAGCATCGTGCGTCGATCAAGCACCTGGCGCAGCTCGAATCGGCCGCGCGTGTTGGGGCGCGACAGAAGGCCGCCGTCGACGAAGAAGAGCTGCCTCTCAGGGGTGCTTCGGTCGGCAGCGTAACGCAGGACAAGAAGGGGGAGACGGAGGAACAACAAGAAAAAGCGGATGTTCCCCTTGGGATCAACGTCCACGTGCACGAGGCCACGGAGCACGCGGGGCAGCCAGCGGGCGTATTCCCCAGCGGCCCACGCGGCATCACGTTCCTGCGGCAGAAGGATGCGCTGCACCGACCGGACGACCGAGGGCGTGGGCGTCTCCGCTTTCTCTTCGCGCTTTTGCTGCGGCCTCATGAGCGCGCGCGAAAGGGCGTCTCTCACGGGCTCGAGGGTGATGCCGGCCATGTCTGCAAGGCGATGATCTCGCGCAATCATCTCATGGCGGAGGCTCTCCACCAGAGGACCGACGAGCGCGGCCGGCGCCCCGGTTACGAGCGACACCCAAAGCCGAGAAAGCGACGGAGTGAAGAGGCGTACAGGAATCATGGTTCGGTGAACGCCAAGAAGCTCGGCGCACATGACCATGAGTTCACGGTAGGTGAGCAGTTCGGGCGCGCCGACGTCGAAGACTTGGCCGAAGCAGTCGTGGCGACCCACGACGAACGCGAGCAACTTCACGACATCGTCGATCGCGATGGGCTGCATGCGATTTTGCGTCCAACGAGGGCAGATCATGGCGGGCAGTCGCCGAACGAGCTTCACGAGCATCTCGAACGAGGACCCGCCTCCGCCAATCACGAGCCCTGCTCGAAGGGTGGTCACGGGGACTCCGTGGCGCGCCAGCGTGCCCTCCACTTCACGTCGGCTCTCGAGGTGGGGCGATAGCCTGGCACTCTCGGGCACGAGGCCACCCAGGTAGATGATCTGTTCGACGCCCGCGCTCGCGGCCGCCCGTGCAAAGTTATCCGCGGAAAGGAGATCCAGATCCGCAAACGACGCCTGTGTCAGGCGCGCGGATGGCATCATGCTGTGCACGAGGTACACCGCGTATCGGGCGCCCCTGAGGGCCTCCTCGGCCTCACCCAAGTTGAGCAGATCGGCCGATCGCCACTCCGAAAACGCGCCGCCTGGACGTGGCGCGCCGCGTGAGATGCCGATCACGCGAAAGCGCTCGGCAAGGGCCGCGCCAAGCTCCCTGCCGACAAAACCACTCGCCCCTCCGATCACGACAACAGGCACGGTCATGCTTTAGCGAATGCGCAGGTCTGGATGCATTCGGTTGTAGCACCCGCACGGAGTTGGGGATGGGGATCTTGAAGTGCATTCAAAGCCACCGTCGGCGATGAGCGCAGCCACCGCCCGGCGCTGCACTGCTCGAGTCCCAAGCGATCACGTCAACGTCGCCAGCCGAAGGGCGCGCGCTCGCACAGGATCGCGGACCAAGACTTTGACATGACCAAGGTCGCAGGAGAGATGGCGACCCATGACCGCCGGTCGCCAGCTGGGAAAAGGCCTTTCATCCGACGAGCTATTTGTCTAACCTGTGTCCATATTTGGTCAAACCCATTTTCCGAGCTTGCGCCGACGCGCGATCCGACGGACGACGGGTTTGAGGTGTTTCTGCCCGAAACCATGAGCGCTGGACGATGAGCCGATCCTCCGCGAAGGCCGCGAGCAAGCGGGCGAAACGAGTACCCACGCCCCGAGGAACGGCCAAGCCCGATGAGTCGTGGCACTCGATTCGAGTGACGTCACGGCTAACCGGCATCGAGCTCGACACGCTGCGCATGTGGGAACGGCGCTACGGCTTTCCCAAACCGGAGCGCAGCGAGGGCGGAAGTCGTGTCTATTCTGACGCGGACGTCGAATCACTGAAGCTCATCTCGCGCGCCCTTGAGCTTGGACATCGGCCGGGTGAAGTTGTGGGAAAGCCACGCCATCATCTGATGAAGCTGGTAGGGGCCACGTCGCCGGGTCTCCCGACCATGACCGGGCCTGTCGCCACTGTCGACTCGCTGGTGACCGCCATTGGCCGTGACGACATCGGCGCGGTCCGAGCTGAACTGCGACAGGCGGCGGTCGTCCTGGGGGCAAGGCGCTTCGTGATGGATATCGCGCAACCGATCGCGCTCCGAGTGGGGGAGCTATGGGGCGAGGGGAAGCTGGAGGTGCGGCACGAACACATGCTGAGCGAGTGTCTGTCATCGCAACTTCGGGTGCTCATGTCCGCCTACGAAGAGCGCGAAGCAGCACCGCGCGTCCTCTTGGCGACGCTTCCAAACGAGCGGCATGGCCTTGGACTCGAAATGATCGAAGTGTACTTGGCCGTCAACCAGATCACTCCCAGGCTTCTGGGCGTCGATACCCCCGCCGAGCAAATCGTCAAGGCCGCGCGGAGTCAAGCCGTCGACGCAGTGGGCGTGTGTGTTGCCGGCGCGTCCGACCTAAAGGCCACGGCGAGGCACCTCCAATGGATGCTCGCAGAACTCCCCCGGCGGGTGCCCATCTGGATCGGAGGGGTGGCGGTGGCACAACTCGAACTCCGCGACGACGCGGTACGCGTGATCGCGACCTGGATTGATCTCGATGCAGCCATCGCGGCGCTCAGGACCGCGCGAAACTGAGTCCACCGGCGTTGGCCGTCTTGGAGATCGGCGAGCGAGGATGTGGCATTTGGACTGCGACGACTCAAGATCCCCCCGTCCTCGCTCATCCGAGAATGGCCAGCGTCTCCTGCAAAATGTTCAGCCGCTCCATCAGCTCAGGGTTGTCGCCGTCGTTCGAGAGAGCGAGCTTCAGC
>JALYHX010000529.1 GCA_030776305.1 Myxococcota bacterium | reverse complement strand
GCCTGAGGCAGCACCCGAAGACGTCCGAGCCTTTTGGGCAGGATCGCCAATCGAAAAAACGGCGAATGCTCGACTCGAAGCGCGCGGCCTGCTGCCCAACCTCGCCATCAATCTGCACGCTGGCATTGGCGAGGCTACGTTCCACGCGCAGGGCTCCGCCTTCCTGGGTGAGGAGAAGAAGGTCACGCTCGCGTTGGAGGCGCACGATATCGACATCCGGGAATTCGCAGCGTCGGCGCCGAGATCGCGAGTCGCAATGACGGGCGATGTCTCCGCCACGCTGGGGACGGACCAAGCGGTGAGTGGCGATCTTTCGTTGCACTTCCTCGGCGGCTCGGTCGGGACTGCGGCCGTTCCCGGCGCTTTCATCCGCGCGAGGATGACGCGATCCGACCCCCACGATTTACGGGCGCACGTCGATCTTCTCGTCGACGAGGCATCCGTCCCAGCGCATCTGACCGCCGAGCTATTTCCAAAGGGCGCGTCTTCGGCCCTCGATGTCGCGTTGGACGCGCACATCCCCAACTTGGATCTTGTTCCCCAATTCCACCATACGGTTCGGGGCGCCTGTCGGCTTGCCGCGACCGGGTCGATAAATTTCGGAAGCATGGCGATGAATGCCAGCCTTCAGGCATCGGCCGAGGGAATCGGTCACGGGACGATGTCCGCCCAGAGCGTCTCGATCGACGCGCGCGCCTGGGGCGCCGTGACGGCCCCGAACATACAGGTCGCGCTGCAATCGAAGGACGTGTCGGCGGCCGGCGTCCGCTTGACATCTGCAGACCTTGCCGCCACGGGCCGCGCGACCGCTCCGCATGTCGTGGTTTCGGCACGCGGTCCGGACATACCGGACACCGATGCGACTGCAGACGTCCATCTCGTCGGCGGTCTTTCATTGGCCGCGGTGCGACTCGGCCTGGCCCGCGCCGGAGAGCATGCGCTCATCACGGCGGATCAAATCAAGATCGGAGGCACGGAGATTCGAGTCGATGGAGCTGAGGTCGAAGGTCTCGGCAAGCGAGCGATCCTGACGATGGCGGCCTCGCGTGCTGCGATTCGCGCGCGGGCATCGAGCGACGGCATCGATCTCGCCCGCGTGGCTCGCCTGGCGCACGTCGAACGGTATGTGAAGCAAGGAAGGCTTGCGTTCGACGCCGACGTCGATCTGCGGCGTGACGGCGCGTCGGGACGGGGCACGGTGGACGTGTCGCAAGCAATCATCGAGGACGTCAAGGACGTCGGCCTCCACGTGCAGGCGGACCTCGACGGCCGAAAGTTCACCGGGGCTCTTCACGCGGAGGCAGGCGGAATCGGATATGTCGATGTCGAGACGCATGGCCTCACGCTCGGCGGAACGGGGCCAATGTCCTGGGTAGCCTGGAGGCAGGCGTGGGGCGACGTCGCTGTCGACGCGCACGCAGATCTCGCCAAGATCGCCGCCTTCGTTCCACCGGACCGACTTCCTCTCGGCGAGGCGAGTGGGGAGTTGGCAATCAAGGGCCACCTCTCACGCGACGATATCCACGATCTCACCCCCGACCTGGCGCTCACCGTGACGACGGACCATTTGGTCCTGGCGCCGAAGACCGCGGTGACGAGGGATATCGATGGCGTTTGGGTGATGCCCCCGCCTCCCTGGCGGCTGTCGGGGATCGACTTCAACGTGGATGCGAACATCGACGGAGACAACGGATTTCTGAAGCTCTCGGCCCAGGCCCACGACGCGAAGGGAAAGCTCCTGGAGCTGAGTGCGAGCGCCCCTCACTTTCCGTACGGCGACCTTCTGGGCGATGACGGGCGCCTCACCACCGATCTCCAAACGATGCAGTTCGAGCTACAGGCGGCAATACCTGAGCGTCGGCTCGGCAGCCTGCCCGACTTTCTCAGGCAGACCTATGCAACCGGAAAGATTCAGGCAGAGGTCACGGCCGCTGGCACGATGCTCGTTCCGAAGGTGCATTTAACCGCCGCTCTTCGGCAGTCTCGTTTTGCTGGGACATACGGTTCGTCGCCTCTTGAGTTCGAACTCGCGGCTGACTACGACGGCAGCCGTGCAAAGGCCACACTACAGGGGCGCACGGCGGATCGCGAGTTGCTCAACGCCGACGCGCGGGCGGATGTCTCGTTGGCGCAGTTTCTCGAC
>JALYHX010000528.1 GCA_030776305.1 Myxococcota bacterium | reverse complement strand
CAGTCGACCCCGACACAAAACAACGACCGCCCACGCCGTAGCGCACGCGTCGACACGCACTTCGCTCCCGCACGACCGCGGGCCCAGCACAACCTGCTTTGGCGGGAGCCAGACGCCGCCGGTGCGGACGCCGAAAGGGTCTTCGCTGTCGAGCACTGGGATACTCGTCGCGTCGAGCGCCGTGAAGCTCGAAGTCAGGCACGCTTCGGCGGTGTGCTGGACAACGGGCTCGAAAGGTCAGTCGCGCGCCCGACGCTGCTCGCAAGCGTGTTTGGGCGTGTTGGCCGCGACATGCCCGCGTGCACCACCGTCTCGTAAAGCGTCTCGCGGGCCGCGAACATCGCTGCCAGTGAGAGCTGGCCGATGTGCGCCCTTGGCTACCGTCACTCTTCCTGGCAGTGTCCTTCATCGGCGGTTCCTTTCCGGCTATTGCAACCCCGTCTTCCGATCGGGGCAGGTGGAACCGCCACCTCAAGTTTCAGCAGCCCGAGGACTACGCCGTGACCAATGTCGATTTGACGAGGGTGGCCACTTCGTGGGGCATCGACGGGGGTCAATGGGCCGTACTGGTCCACGGCGGGGCAGGGGACGTTGCGACCGGGAGAGTCGAGAGGCACGTTGCTGGATGCCGTGTCGCCGCCGACGCTGCGGCGGAGGTCTTGCGCAGCGGTGGTAGCGCGCTCGACGCCGTCCAGCGCGCTGTAGTCGTGCTGGAGGATGACCCGTCGTTCAACGCCGGAACGGGCGCTTGCCTGAACGAGGCAGGGCTCGTCGAACTCGATGCAGCGATCATGGAGGGGTCGCGGTTGCGTGTTGGAGGCGTTTGCGCGCTACCGCCATTCGTACATCCCATCGCCGTCGCGCGGGCCGTGCTCGATGACGGCCGGCACGTGCTTTATGCGGCAGAGGGGGCAGCGCGGTTCGCCGTGGAGCACGGATTTACCCCGGCGGCACCCGAGGCGATGATTACCGCAGCAGCGCGCGAGCAATGGGCGGCGGCGCAAATGAAAGTTCCGCACGACGACGGCGACCGGATCCTTGCTGGAGGAGCGGGGACCGTCGGGGCAGTGGCGCGCGACGCACGCGGGACTGTAGCCGCGGCCACGAGCACCGGTGGACGCGTGAACAAGCGGATCGGTCGTGTCGGCGACTCACCCATCCCGGGTGCGGGCACATATGCAGACGATGACGCCGGAGCGTCCTCCGTCACCGGACACGGCGAGGCGGTTCTCCGCCTTTCCTTGGGCAAAAGCGCGGTCGACCTGTTGCGGCAGCGAGTGCATCCAGAGGAAGCGGCGCGCGCAGCGATACGCACGCTGGGGACACGCCTTGGCGCCAGCGGGGGGATCGTCCTCGTCGATCGCTCCGGGCGGCTTGGCCTTGCTCGGAACACTGCAGTCATGACATGGGCCGCAGCCGGCGAAGCAATCGCGCCCGATTTCGCAGGCGCTTGACGAGGCCGATCCAGCTCGGGGAGCGTCACCCGACGCTACGAGTCACGTGGGTTGCTGTGACGACCCACCGCTCTTGCGGTCGATTGCGTCTTGCAAACCGCACCGCAGCCTCTGCGCACGCTTGACTCGTTTGCTCTTGAGCGGCGTAGCCAGCCACTCGTGGCGCTTCCTCACGTTCCAAATTGCGCGGTTTGCCATGACAGTCTCGAGAACTTAGTCCGGCACCTTCGTCAGCGCAACCTCGAGAGCGATTGCCGAGGCGCCGGGCTTCGCGTCTACCTCACGATCCCACGGAAAGTATCCAGGCGCTTTTACCGTGACGTAGTGAACTCCCGGCGGAAGGGCGACCCCGTGAGCGGCGACGAACTCGAGAGATCCCAGTGCCTCTTCGTCGACGATCACCGTGGCGTTCAGGGGTGCTCCGCGGATTCGCAGCGATACTGTGGGCTGAACGGGCGCCTTTGCCGGTTCGCACCCGATCGCCAGGGCGGCAGCGGCAACATGACAAATAAGGCAAATGAACGCAGCACGAGAGCATTCCGTCCGCATCCTCATTCCCACTCGATAGTCCCCGGGGGCTTGCTCGTGATGTCGAGCACGACCCGATTGATGCCGCGTACTTCATTGGTGATTCGGCTCGAGATGCGCGCCATGACATCGTGTGGAATCTGTGCCCAGTCGGCAGTCATTCCGTCCACAGACCGGACCACGCGCACCGCGCAGACTTCTTCGTACGTTCGCTCGTCGCCCATCACGCCGACGGTCTTTACCGGCAACAGCACGGCAAAGGCTTGCCAGACGGTGTCGTAAAGCCCGGCCATACGAATTTCATCGACGACCACGACATCGGCGGCACGCAGCACCTCGAGCCGCTTTTCGTTCACTTCTCCCAAGCAGCGCACGGCCAGCCCGGGACCAGGGAAAGGATGACGCCAGAGCAAATCCCGGGGCATGCCGAGTTCCTCTCCGGCCGCGCGCACTTCGTCCTTGAAGAGTTCGCGGAGCGGCTCGATGAGTTTCAGATTCATTTTCTCGGGCAGCCCGCCGACATTGTGATGACTCTTGATCACGGCGCTTGGGCCCTTGAACGAGACGCTTTCGATGACGTCGGGATACAGCGTTCCTTGAACGAGCCACTTTGCTCCCGAGACGCTCTTCGACTCTTGCTCGAACACCTCGATGAACGCACGGCCGATGGCCTTGCGCTTCGCCTCCGGATCGGTGACTCCCCGCAAGGAGGAGAGAAAACGCTCGCGCGCGTCGACCGCGACGAGATTGAGATGAAAACTTTCGCGAAAAGTCGTAACCACCTGCTCGGCTTCGCCAGTGCGCAGAAGACCATTGTCGACGAACAGGCACGTCAGACGGTCACCGAGGGCCTTGTGGCACAGCACGGCTGCGACCGAAGAGTCGACACCCCCCGACAAGCCGCAAAGAACGTGATCCTCCGCGGGGACGCGCGCACGCACCGCCGCAATCGCCTCTTCCGTAAAGGCGCCCGGCGTCCACGTCGGCGTGAGCTTCGCGACATCGAACAAGAAGGACGCGATGACGTCCGGCCCGCGCGGCGTATGCACCACTTCCGGGTGAAATTGAACACCATAGATGCGCCGGGCGGGGTTTCCCACGGCGCAGAACGGGGTGTTCGCGCTGACGCCAATCGTTTGAAACCCGGCCGGCAACGCGGTGATCCGGTCGCCATGGGACATCCAGACATCGAGCGCCTCGCGCTTCGCAAAGCGGTGGAAGATGCCCTCGGGTCGCTCGACGACCACCCGCGCATGGCCATACTCGCGTGCGCTGGCGCGTTCGACCTTGCCCCCAAGACCGTGAGCCAAGAGGTGAAGCCCGTAGCAAATGCCTAGGACCGGCGCGCCGAGGTCGAGGAGGCGTGGATCGAGGGTAGGGGCCCCCTCGACGTAAACGCTCGCCGGACCGCCGGACAGGATGATTGCGCGAGGCGCCAGCGCGCGCATTTGCTCGAACGGCATACTGCATGGGTGGATTTCGCAGTAGACACGCTGCTCGCGAATCCGACGCGCGATGAGTTGCGTGTATTGCGCGCCAAAATCGATGATGAGAACGAGTTCGCGAGCCGCCATAGCCGACGCCTAGCAGATGAGAGAGCCAGCGTTAAGCGGCGAGGTCCGAACCGCCCCAAGTATTGTATCGTGACGGTCATGAACGGGAGCGTGGTGCCGGACCTTCGCATCCAGGTGTTGCGCGTTGGACCTGTGGACGTCCCGTTGCCGCGCTACCAAACCCGGGGGGCGTCCGGCATGGATCTACATGCCGCAATCGCCGAACCTCTGACGATTGCGCCGCTCGCCCGCGTTCGAGTGCCGACCGGGCTGGTCATCGCCTTGCCGCCCAGCTTCGAGGGTCAAGTGCGGCCACGCTCGGGCTTGGCTGCTCGTACGGGGCTGACCGTGTTGAACGCCCCAGGCACCATCGACAGTGACTACCGAGGAGAGGTCAATATCCTGCTTGTAAACTTGAGCGACGCACCCGCAACGATCAAGCCGCTTGAGCGGGTCGCCCAATTGGTCATCGCGCCCGTCGCGCGAGCGGAGCTCGTCCTTGCAGACGATCTCGATGAAACCGAGCGCAACGATGGAGGGTACGGATCGACCGGTAGCGAATGAGCCTTCACTGCTCGCCGCGCTTGATCTCGTACGCGCGGATCTTCTTGTGCAAGTTCGTCCGCTCGACGCCAAGCAAGAGCGCCGTACGGGAGATATTCCACCCGGTGATCTTCAGCGTATCCACAATGTACTGACGTTCCGAACGCTCGCGGAACTCACGCAACGTCAGGTGCTTTCCGCCCCTCGGCGACGCGGTGACGAGGCGAGCAGAGTCGGTGGGGTCGTCTTCGATTGGTTCGAACGGGTGCGTGGCATCGGGGGCGGCGTTGAGCTCGGGCTCCTCCTCAAAAGGGCTGGCATGCGGGTCCTCGGGCAGGTCCGCGATGGTCACGCGCTCCCCCGAGAGGATAGCCGCCCGTTCCACGGCGTTCTTCAGCTCGCGCACATTTCCCGGCCACTTGCGCGATCCCAGCGCGACGATCACGTCCTCGTCGATTGGTTTGGGGCGGACGCCGTTCTCGCGTGCAAATTGCTCCATGAACGCGTGTGCGAGAAGCGGAACATCCTCGACCCGCTCACGCAGCGCCGGACTGCGAATCGGAAACACGGCGAGCCGGAAAAAGAGGTCCTCGCGAAAGGTGCCCCCCTCGACGGCCTTCGCCAGGTCCTTATTGGTTGCCGCGAGTACACGCACATCCACACGAATGACATGTTCGCTCCCGACGCGCGAGATTTCGCCCGACTGAACGGCCCGCAATACCTTGGCTTGGGCGACCACGTCCATATCCCCGATCTCGTCCAGAAAGAGGGTGCCACCATGGGCTTGTTCGAACAGGCCACGCCGCCGTTGCTGTGCTCCCGTAAAGGCGCCTTTCTCATGGCCGAAGAGTTCGCTCTCGATGAGCTCGCGCGGGATCGCCGCGCAGTTGACCTTCACGAACGGACCGTCGGTGCGCGGCGACAGGTGATGAATGGCGCGCGCAATGAGCTCCTTGCCGGTGCCACTCTCGCCGGTGATGAGAACCGATGCCTTGGTGGGCGACACCTTCTCGATTTCGTGAAATAGCCTACCCATCGGCGCGCTGCGGCCGATCATCTCGTAGCGCTGCAGCTGCTGTTCGGTGACGCGCGCGAGCTCTCGCTGCGTCATCGCGGCATGGAGCACGTTGCGCACGCTGACGAGGACCCGCTCTCGTGCGAGCGGTTTTTCGAAGAAGTCGCTCGCGCCGAGCTTGATGGCCAGGACGGCATCGTCCACGGTCGCATGACCGCTGATGACGATGATGGGCAGGTCCTTCGTCGCGTCATCGGAGCGGATCTTCGCCAGCGCGTCCAATCCGCTCATGTCCGGGAGCTTCACATCGAGGATCGCCAGATCGACCGGCGCTTCGGGGCTGGCGAGCACCGAGAGCGCCTGCGCTGCCGTTTCCGCGCCGAGCACCCGGTAGCCTTCGCCCTCGAGAACGAGTTGCAGCGTGCGACGAATGTTCTTCTCGTCGTCGACGACGAGCACCGTCCGGGGGGCCGGCATCTCCGGGGGAGGAATGGATGGGGAGGGCACGGACGGTGCGAGATAGCCCGGGGCAACGTCAGGCATGGGTGAAGGCCAAATCCACTCCTCTAGGCGCCACGTCGTTGTAGGTAGGCCAGATAGCTAATCGCCTGCGCCACCAATGGGCTGCGTGGATCGCCGCGCACGACAGCCTCGAACGCTCGGCGCGCCTCCTCCCATCGGTGCATTCGAAGATAGGTCTGTCCCAGCAGTAGCAGCGCCTCCGCCTCGAGATCGGAGGGCTGTGCCGCTCCCGCGCGAAGTCCCTGCAGTGCAGCGGCATAGTTGTGGAGCGCGTACTCCACGCGCGCGAGCGTCGCGTCGTAGTTGTCTTTGTCGAGGTAGTATCGCGCGACGTAAAGTTCATGGCGCACCAGGCGCGCCAACACCTGCCCGAGGAGGTCGCGCATGCGCGTCGACTCCTTGGCGTCGGGGTAGTCCGTGAGAAACGACTTCAACTCCTTGTACGCATCGACGACAGCGGCCTGATCGC
>JALYHX010000527.1 GCA_030776305.1 Myxococcota bacterium | reverse complement strand
AGGATTGCCTCGCGATGGGCCGCGGCGACATCAGCCTGCAGCTGGGCAAAAGGGTAGCCTCGTTCCGATGTCGTTACAGAATTCGCCGAAACTCGGTCCTGCACAGCCTTCACGCCCATGATCGCGCCGAACACCAAACCCGCGGCCGACAACCCTGCCGCCCCGATGGTCAGGCCGTCCATCCGTCCGGAGAGCATCTGAGTCGTCGCTGGGGTTCGATTGATCTCCGGTGCGGGCGGTGTGCGAAGCGTCGTGCTCGACGGTGTTGGCGCGTGGGCCAGAGAAGAAGCGGACTCCGCGTTCGGCTGGGCGATCTCCTGCGCACTCTGCTGCTGGATGGCTTGTTTCTCGTCGAGTTCTTTTTTCGCGCCCTCGAGCCGCCGTACGTATGCGTCCGCGCGCTCACGCTCTTGGGGTACGAGGTCCATCGTCGTGTAGAGTCGAAACCATTTGAGTGCTTCCTCGATGTCCGAAAGTTTCTCGTGCACGACGCCCAGGTTGAACACCAAGTCCTTCGCATTCGAGTCCAGCGCATGCGCGGCCTCGAGTTCGTTCACGGCGTCGCGATACGCTCCTTGTCCGTAGTAAGCGCGGGCCTTCTCGAAGTGTTTACGCGCAGCCGTCACGTTCGCGGTGCTCGTCTCCTCGGCCAACCCGATCTGTGGCGCCGCCGCAGCAACCGCAGCGCAAGCGACGACCGCAAGCGTCCGCAGTCGCCTCGGAAAGGGCATCGCCGGGAGCATACTCCAGTCGTTCATGCCGAGGCCGATCTCTTGCCGATGTCGCGCGCCGCGCACGTGGCTCGCGGCCCATTGGGTCGCAGGCCTTCCAGGGGGGGCCCTTTCGACGTCCGCGCGCTGTGCCCGTGTATCGACCATGGACGTGCTACGGCTTACGCCGATGTCCGATGTTCCTTCAATTTGTCGTCACGCGCGCGTCGCCTCGCGCAGCCTCGCTATCCGCGATCGAGGGGCGAAAGATTCGGCATTGCTCGAGATGGCCGCCGGATTGCGCGCTCGAGAGAAGGACATCTTGGTCGCCAACGCGCGGGACCTCGATGACGCGAGAGCTCGCGGCACGTCCGGCGCGCTGATTGATCGTCTGGCGCTCGACCCGAGGCGGGTCGCGCAGATGGCGGACGCAATCGAGCAGATCGCCGGGCTGAGCGATCCGGTCGGTGCCGTTCTTTCGGAAGACGTGCGTCCGAACGGTCTGCGTGTTCGTCGCGTGCGCGTGCCGATCGGCGTCGTGGCCTTCATCTACGAGGCGCGGCCGAACGTAACTACCGACGCGAGTGCGCTCTGCCTGAAGGCAGGAAACGCCGTCATCTTGCGGGGAGGCTCCGAGGCATCGCGATCGAACGCTGCAATCGTGAACGTGGTCGCAGATGCGATCGATCGCGCCGGGTTGCCCCGCGACGTCGTTCAGATACTGCCTGCGGGCGACCGCGACGCGGTCCGCGAGCTGTTGCAGCAGACCGATACGGTCGATCTGGCCATTCCGCGCGGCGGTGAAGCATTCCTCCGCTTCGTTCGGGAGAACGCACGCGTGCCCCTGATCGCGCATGCAAGCGGAGTGTGCCATCTGTTCGTCGACGCCGGAGCAGACGTCGATGTCGCCGTCCGTCTCGCGGTCAACGGCAAGCTCCAGCGCCCGGGCGTTTGCAACGCGCTCGAGTGTTTGCTCGTCGACGCCAGTGATGCCGCGCGATTGCTACCACCCATCGCGCGCGCTCTTCACGACGGCGGATGCGAGTTGCGTGGGTGCGATCGCACCTGTGCACTCGTCGCCCAGGCGCGACCGGCCGCCGACGACGACTGGGGTCACGAGTATCTGGACCGCATCATCGCGGTACGCGTGGTGGATGGACTCGATGGCGCGCTCGACCATGTAGCCCGCTTCGGGTCGAAACACACCGAGGCAATCTGCACGCGCGACTCGGCGCATGCCGAACGGTGGCGCCGCGAAGTAGACGCCGCGTGCGTCGTGGTCAATGCAAGCACGCGCTTTCACGACGGGGGCGAGTTGGGTTTGGGCGCCGAGATCGGAACTGCCACCGGCAAGCTTCATTGGCGTGGCGCCATGGGGCTCGAGGGACTGACCACCTTCCAATGGATCGTTGACGGAGATGGCCAGACTCGACAATGAGCGCGATAACGGCCCGCTGGCGGTGAGCCCTGGATGGGATAGTCTCGCCCGCGAGAGCGAGGGACCGGTTTGGCGAGCAAGAAGAAAGGCGGCAGCAGTTCGGGCGATCGCCCGCCGCTGCGGAGCTCACACGAGAGGGTTCTCGACGGCAGCACGACGAAGTCGAAGACGAAGGCGCTTCGTCGCACAGCGCGCGCATACACGGACGATCGCATCCCCCCTGCCCCGGGGCGCGGCAAGCAGGTCGCGGCGGCGCCACGGGTTGGCAGCTCGGCTGCGCGCGCAAGGCCCGAAAAAAAAGGGCACGCGACGACAACCCGGTCGCAAGAGGATGCCACGGGAGCGTGGAGCGTCGCGAGCGAGAGCGCGCGTCAGCGAGCGACGACGATTGCAATCGCCGCGCTCGACAAGAAGGCTATCGGAATCGAGATTCTCGACGTCGCCGGAAAGGTCGATTACGCGGACTTCCTGGTCATCATGACCGGGCGCAGCGATCGGCACGCCCAGGCGCTCGCCCAGGGAATCGAGGAGGCGCTCAAGAGCAAAGGCGAGCGTGCGGTAGCCGTCGAGGGATTGCCCCACGGCAGCTGGGTGCTGATGGATTTCGGCGACGTGGTCGTGCACGTCTTCCAGGACGAGACACGACAGCTCTACGACATTGAAGGACTGTGGCTGGATGCGCGGCGGTTGCCCGTCCCTGGGCCGACGGACACGTAGCGGTCGTCAGGGAGGGGTCGCCTCCGGCTGCGCCTTCTCGCGCGGCCTCAACAGGTACGCAATCGGAATGGACAAGAAGTACAGGCCGATGAGCGCGCCACTGACCGCGATCTGGCTCGTGACCTCGGGCCCGGGTGTCACCACCGCGCCGAGCACGAACGCCAGAATCGTCGCCCAGCGCCCGAACTTCCACAGTTGCCTCGGTGTGACGATGTTCGCGAGGACCAAGAATGCGATGAATAGCGGCATCTCGAACACGGCGCCGAATGCCAGAAGAAACCGGGTTGTAAAGTCGAGAAAGAACTCGAGTGTGACGATCTGCGTAAGCTCGACGCCCTGACGCACCTCGCCCAAAAGCGAGAGGAAATAGTTGAACGTGAACGGGAACGCGACGTAGTACGCGAACATGACGCCTGAAAGAAAGAGTATCGAAGAGAAGAAAACGAACGGAACGATCAGCTTCTTCTCTTTGTTGTAGAGGCCAGGCGAGATGAACGACCAGAGCTGATAAAAGATGATCGGCGCTGACACGACGATCCCCGCCACGAGCGACAGCTCGAGGTAGCCCAAGAATGCATCCGCCGGCGCCAGCGTTTGCAGAACGAGGTCCTTGTGAAAACGTGTCTGCCAAGTGCGCTGGTAGGGTACGACCAGCCACGCGAGGATCTGGGTGCGAAAGCACCATCCGACGATGGTGGCGACGACGACGCCGGCTGCCGCCTTGATGATTCGACGTCGCAGCTCTTCGAGATGCTCCCAGATGGTCATGCGCACGTCGCCTGACGACCCATCCGGAGTTTGGGGCGCATCCGGCACTGGTAAGGCAGGCCGGTTGGGCCCCCCGGGCAGCGTGGGCCCGTCGGACGTTGCGTCAGGGGATGGGGCGGCGACGGTCATGCGCTCGTCGTGGACGTAACGGAACCCGTCTCGGCGGGCACGTTCCCGGGCGCGATGACGGGGGCGGTGGGGTTTTCGCCTCGTGCATACAGAGGATCGTCTGCAAGGGGTGAGGCGGGGAGGGACGCTTCGTCAATGACCGCCGTATCAGGCAGCGCGCCGTAAGAATCCACTCCTTCACGTGGGTACTCTCGTTCGCGTGGGACGATCACAGGAGGAAGAACGGGCTGCACGTCGGCGACTGGGGCCACCCCGACGTACGGCTCGATGGCGCCTTCGCCGACGCGGGCCGCGCTCGCGACCGAGCGCATGGCAGCCGCGACCCCCGTGATTTCGCCGCGAGCCAGCCTTCGGAACTCGGCGATCTCGCGGTCGAGCCCCTCGGTGCGCAGCACTTCGTCGATGCCGCTCTTCTCGCGCATCTCATAGGCGAGGCGGCGTATGCGCCCTGCGAACTGCCCGGCCTTGCGCAAGTAACGAGGCAGCTCCTTCGGCCCGAGCACAACCATGGCCACGATGAGCAGCACGCATAGCTCGCCGAAACTCAGGCCGAACACTGCTCCCAACGTAGCATGCCCCGTGCTAAGCGGGAGCCCGCGTGCTCGCACTTCAAGCCATCACCCCGCAGGCGCTCGCCGATTCGTGCGCACCGCTCACGATCGCCGACGCGCGCAAAGTGGTCAGCGCGGTCCATCGTGGCATCCCGGTAGAGCTCGTGGCCGGCGTACGCCGCGTTGCGATGGATGCCGTGCGAGCGGCTGGCCGCGTGCCCACGCTCGCCGTGCAGGCAGTGCGCTACAGCGCGGTGGACCCGTTCGTCAAGTTCGCGCTCCGCACCGGCGACGGACATGTCGTCGAAGCCGTGCGCATACCTCTCGAGCGGGCCGGGCGGTTCAGCGCGTGCGTCAGCTCGCAGGTCGGCTGCGCGTTGGCATGCGCATTTTGTGCGACCGGCCGACTTGGGCTCACACGCAACCTGGACGTCTGGGAGATCGTCGAACAGGTCCGAGTCATCCGAGGCTCACTCGAGCGGGGCCAGCGCGTTCATGGCGTCGTGTTCCAGGGCATGGGCGAACCGTTGGCCAACGTGGACCGCGTCGTCGAGGCGGTTCGGATCATGTGTGACCCATCGGCGCTGGCGATCGACGCGCGGGCCATGACCGTTTGTACCGCGGGCCTGCCGAACGGGATCAGGCGGCTTGCACGCGAGGTTCCTAAAGTGAGGCTCGGGATATCGGTCTGCAGCGTGCGGCCCGACGTTCGCCGGCGGCTGATGCCGATCGATTTGGCTTCGCCTCTCGATGAGGTCGTCGATGCAGCGGTCGAGCATGCGTGTGTCACGGGGCTGGCTCCGATGTGGGCCGTCACGCTCCTGGCCAACGTGAACGACACGGACGAGGACGCGCGGACGCTCGCCCTGCTTGCACGCGACTTCGAGATGCGCGCTGGCGTGCGACCTCGGATCAGCATCGTGCCGTACAATGCGATTGACGCCGTTGGAAGAGACCCGTTTGCGCGTGGCGACGTCGGGCGATTCGTGGGTGCGCTTGCGTCGTTCGGTGTTCGCGCCCATGTGCGCTATAGCGGCGGCGCCGACGTGGCCGCCGCATGCGGCCAGCTTGCCGGCCGCGTGTGATGCGCCTTCCTTTCCGCCTAGTGCGGCGGCGGGGAGACGATGCGACCCCATAGCGCCTCGATCGCGATGCCACGGGCGCCCGCGTCAGATGGTGGGAAGGTGAGCAGCCGCACGGGGGCCACCAGACAGATGACCGCGCTCTCCGCGACGCCTACGCCCGGATCAATCCGCACACTTGGAATGCCGACGGCGCCGCTGTCCTCGATGGGTGCGACGACGCGCGCAGCCCCTTCGACGCGCGCGCCCCTGCGCCCCGGGTCGGTCGCGC
>JALYHX010000526.1 GCA_030776305.1 Myxococcota bacterium | reverse complement strand
GTCGCGGAGTATACGGGGCCGGGAGGCGAACAGTTGCTTGTCGTCGCCGGCAGTGAGCGAAGCCTCGCGTGGGAAGGCGTCGCCCTCGCCCATTGGGACTACGACGTTCTCCCCGCAGGCGCTGGGACGCTCGATGAGTAAGAAGCGGCTGTCGACGCCTCCACATTGCGAAGATCGATGTATTCTCGCCGGCGCAACGACAAGGAGCGCGGGCAATCGATCATGGCCCAGGTAACGATAGGGTTCGTGGGTCTCGGCACGATGGGCACCGGCATGGTGCGCAACCTGTTGAAGGCGGGATTCGCCGTGACGGGTTACAATCGAACCCCAGAGCGCGCACTGCCGCTGGTCGCCGCGGGGATGCGTTCGGTGGCCTCACCCGCGCTTGCCGTGGCCGGCGCGCGATTCGTCGTCGTGGCGGTGTCCGACGATGCCGCAATGCGTGCCGTCGCGGACGGCGACGACGGTCTCGTGGGGGCTCTGTCCCGGGGTACGGTCGTGATCAATTGTGGCACCCATGGCTTGGATCTGACGGCCGCAATCGTCGCGGACGTTCGCGACAAGGGTGCCGAATATCTCGACGCGCCCGTGACCGGAAGCAAGCTGGGCGCCGACAATGCGACGCTCACTTTCATGGTCGGCGGCGCATCCCACGTGGTCGAGAGCGCGAAGCCGTTATTTTCCGCCATGGGCAAACACGTCGTTCACGTGGGCGAGACCCCAGGGTTGGGACAATCGGCAAAATATTGTCTGAACATGAGTCAGGCCGTCACTCTCCAAGGCGCACTCGAAGCCTGGGGCCTGGCGCTGCGCCTCGGCGTTTCTCTCGAGATCATGTTGGACCTCTTTCAGAAGAGCGCGGCTGGATCCGGAGTGTCGACCTTCAAGGGCCCCTATCTCATGAAGGAAGACTACGAACCTCATTTCAGGCTCGACTTGATGCAAAAGGATTTGCACCTTGCAATCGAAGAGGCATCGCGTCGACGACTCGCTTTGCCCGCCGCGAGTAGCGTCGTCGGTGTCTACGACCAAGCGGCCGCCGAGGGGCTGGGCAGCCGCGACTTTCTTGCAACCGCGACGCTTCTGAGCAAGTGGTTGGGCGTGAACTGGCGCCCGTCGTGAAGGCGCGCGCTTCCCCCGGTTACACTGCGCGCATCTTCAACAACATGGATTCGACGGCGAGCTGCGCGGACGCATTCGCCTCGATTTCGTCCACCGCCGCGACGGCCAGCTCGTAGCGCGCCGCCGCCTGACCCGCGCGCCGATCCGGAGCTCCGGCCGTGGCGTGAGCCTGCGCGCCGAGCGCTGCCGCGAGCGCTCCGATGTTCTCGAGGAGGACGCCTTTGTCACCTTTTTTTGCCTCCTCCGCCAGGTCGAGCGCCGGACCGAGATCGCGTGCGTCGAGCGCGGCCATCGCGAATGCCACGAAATCCCTGCGGATCGACGTGGCCTCGGCATCGGACAGGACGAGCGCCGTAGCCATGCTCCCTCCTGCGAGTCGCGCGACGTCGAGCGCGCGGGGGCGCTCGATGCCGCGATCTTCGAGCAGCTCCGTCACGACGTGATCCGGAAGCGCGGCGAACCGAACGCGCTGCGTTCGCGATCGTATCGTCGGAAGCAACGCGTCCGCGCATGACGACAGCAGGACGAAGTGGGTACGGGCACCCGGCTCTTCGAGCGTCTTGAGCAGCGCGTTCGCCGCGGGCTGACTGAGCTCCTCGGCACGGCGGACGATGAACACCTTCGCTCGTCCCTCGTATGGCGGAAACGCGGAGCGCGAGAGCACGAGGGTGCGTACTTGGTCGATGCTGATGTCTTGCACCTCCGGCGAGCGCCGCCCGATGGTCGCGGGATCGTAGAGGCCTCGCTCGAGCACGACGACGTCCGGATGAATGGGCCGCCGCGCTCCGGGTCTCGGCACCGCGCGCACACAGGCGCTGCACGTACCGCAAGCGTCTGCGCTGCCTTTCGGACGCCTCTCGCAAACGAGGGCTTGCGCCAGCCCGAACGCAGTAAGCTCTTTGCCGACCCCGTCGGGGCCGTCGAACAGGTGCGCGTGGTGAACGCGCTCGGATGCGACCGCTCGTCTCAGCGTCTCCACGGCGGTCGACTGAGACCGGACCGTCGCGAGCCACGCCTGCACAGGAACGGCGCTAGGCGGTGCGCTAGCCAAGCTTTGCCGCGCGTTCCGGTGCCGGCTCGTTCGGTACCCATACGGGTGTCGAACCGTGGGCGAAGATGGCCATGTGCTCGAGACGTACATAGGGGTCGCCCGCCAGATCGTGCCACCGCTCGTGGAATTCCCGACGTGGCAAGTAAGCGCAGCCTCCCGGCGTCATCGTGCTCGGGTCCATGAAAAAGACGCGCTCATCGTCGTATCCGACCATGATCACGTAGTGGCCGGCATCCCAGACGTCGCGCCATGGCATGTCGTCGTCGATCCATGCTTGCAAGTCGACGATGGGAGGTTCGCGCGAGTCGACGGCCTGTTCGAGGTCGGCAACGGTGACGCTGGTATGCGCATACTCGGCTGGAATTTCGCCGGCGATGCTCAAGAATGCAGCGATCGGCTCCGGCTCGGTCCCGTTGGATCGGGTCGTCTTCAAGGGCACGTACAACGCGGTCTCGTCGACACGCGCGTACACGTTCCAACGCCAATAGCGCAGCAGGGACAGCGTGGCCGCAGCGCCACAACTAAAGTCCGTGCGCTGCTTCACGGACGGAACTCGGACGAGATTGCGTGGCAGCGGCGCGACCGGCCCAAGACGATCGCATCGATTCGAGCTGCCCCCGACGGGCGAGTGCACCTGATGCGTCGTCTCGGTCATGGTCGCACGACCTGTTCTTAGCGAAGGGCCATCTCCGGAGGAAGGTCACGGTTTCTGGAGCTTCGAAGTCCCCGTTTTTTCAGCTGAATCTGGACCCACCCCCCGAACGAGCTGAGGCGCAACGTCGTCTTCTTGGTCGAGCGCGTCCAGCTCTTCGTCGCTGAGATGGTCGCCTTGACTCCCACCACCGCGTTCGCGCGCGAACATCCGGTTGAGCGTGCGACGGTCGATCCCCAACACTTCGGCCGCCCGTGTCTTGTTGCCGCCCGTGCGCGAGAGAACGCGATCGATGTAGCGGCGCTCGACGACCGCCAGCGTTGGCCAGTCGTCCGCAAGCGAGCCCATCCCCGCCTGGCCCTCTCCGGGCACCGCTTGGGCGAGCTCGGGCGGGAGATCGCTTACGGTAATCACCCCTTCTCGCGCGAGAAGCATCGCCCGCTCGATGACGTGGGAAAGCTCGCGGACGTTGCCGGGGAATGCGTAGTTCTCGAGCGTTTCGAACACCTCCGGCGCGATACGTGGGGCTGGCCGGCCGAGTCGCTCGGCGTGACGAGCAATGAAGTGCCGAATGAGCAGCGCGATGTCGCGCCTGCGCTCCCGCAGAGGCGGCACATGCACGGTGACGACCTGCAACCGAAAAAGTACGTCCTCGCGGAAGCGCCCGGCCGCCACTTCGCCTTTCAGGTCGCGATTGGTCGCCGCCACCACGCGAGCGTCGACCTTGATGGTTTCGGCTGCCCCTACCCGGCGAATCTCGCCTTCTTGCAGAACGCGCAGGAGCTGAACCTGCATCTTGGGACTGATCTCCCCGATCTCGTCCAAGAAGAGCGTTCCTCCCGTCGCTTCCTCGAAGAGACCTCGTTTGGCGGCGCTGGCGCCGGTGAACGAACCGCGCTCATGACCAAACAGCTCGCTCTCGAGGATGGACTCGGGTAGCGCCCCGCAGTTGACGGCGACGAACGGCTTGGTTGCCCGAGGGCTTTTCGCATGGATCGCCTTGGCCACGAGCTCCTTGCCCGTGCCGCTCTCGCCGATGATGAGTACCGTCGCCGTCGTCGGCGCGACGTGCGCGACCGTCTTGTACACGGTGAGCATCGCCGCCGTCGTCCCGATGATTTGGGCGTCCGGGGCTGACCCCCACCGCGGCGGAGGGTCGCTGTGCGCGCGCGCCAGCTTGCGGCGAGCGATGGCCT
>JALYHX010000525.1 GCA_030776305.1 Myxococcota bacterium | reverse complement strand
CGATGAGGGCTGCGTCTCTCGCACTGTGAAGCGGCCCTGCCTGACACACGTTGTCCGGACCGCAGTTGGCGCTGTTCTTGTCGCCGATGGCGATCAAACCGAAGGCGGTGCCGATGCCCATTCCGACCACCCCAACGCCCGCTAGTACCCAACCGACCGTCTTCGACGGGAAGGCCCCAGACGCTTCATGATCGTTTGGTCCGAAGGTTGGGGTGGATCCCGGCGTCGTCGCGACAGTGCTACTTGGCTGAGCGATCGGTCGCTTCAAAACGACCGCCACGCTTTGGTTCTTTTCGCCTTCCTTGACGACCATCGGCTGATCGAGGTTCGTCCCGTCGGCGAGCTGGAAGTGAAACGTGTGACGCCCTGGATTCACCGGCACGGCGGATCCGTCGAGCCTGGTGACGAACGGCTGGCCATCCAGCCGGACGATCACATCGACAAGGTCCACTCCCGCGGTGTCCTTCGCGGTGACGACGACGGTGGCCAGACTCCTTTCGACCGCGTCGAGCCAGCCCGCGCAGTCTTGCTGAACCACCGAGGGACATTGTCTCTGCGCGCAAAGTCGGAAGCTTTCGCGTGCCTCGATGAGCTTGTGCGAATCCCGCAATGTTTGCCCGCGGGCTGCCGCGTCGAGGCAAGTGGTCTTGTCATCAGCACGAGCTTGCAGGGCCGCGAAGGAGAGCAGGGCGCACACGCCAAGGCGCAGAGTGATTTTCATAAGACTCCCGTTAGAGGCATTCCGGTTTGTATTGCCTGTGCCCAGCCGGGTCGATGAAATAGGGCGGGGTGCAATTGACAACCGGAGTGGAGGACGTTTCCGCGGAGGGGGTATGATGCGGTGGTGACGCGCCGCTGACCTCGGGCCGAGTGACGTGCCGTGCCGCCGGGGGTCCGGTCCTCGCTGCGGTACCAAGCGTTACCCCAGAAGGTGCGGACGTCGATGGAGGCAATCGGGGCACGGGGGTTGCCATCTTCGAAATCGATGCAGTCCCCTCGTTTGTAGGCGCCAGGATCTGCTGCCTGTCCTCCGGCAAACCACCGGAAACGATGACGGGGGGGGAAGGTGGCGCTGGCCGCGAGGACACGACCGCAGCGCGGCGAGCCATCAGTAGGGCCGTGATGATCACGAGGGCGATGCCGACGGCACCACCGACGACGGCAATGGCTCTCTTGCCAGGCGTTCCTCCCGTCGCGGTTCGCCCGACCGGCGCTGTCGTCTCTGCCTGCGGATAGGAGGGGGCAAGGTCCGGCCATGGGGACAATGACGGCGCACTCGCGAAAGGAGCCCCCGCCGTCTGAAGAATGCGCGAGACGCGATCGAGGGACGCTCTGGACTGGCTGGAGCCGAACTCGACCAGAGCGGCGGCCAACTCTCCGACCGTGCGATATCGCGCTCGCGCGTCCTTGGACAGGCAACGTGTGATGACCGCTTCCACTCCCGTCGGGACATCGCGGCGAAGGCTGCGAATGGGCGGCGGCGGTTGCGTGGCCACTTTGACTGCGACCTCCGGTAGGCTCGCGCCGTCGAATGGCGTCTTGCCGACGAGAAGCTCGAACAAGATGATGCCGAGCGCCCAGATGTCGGTGGTCAGGTCGACATCCCTGGACGATCGCATCTGCTCCGGCGACATGTAGAGCGGCGACCCCATTGCGGCGCTCGTTTTGGTGACCGACAGTCGCGGGTCCGACCCGGTGACGTCGGTCACCTTCGAGATGCCGAAGTCGAGCACTTTGATGGTGAGCTGCCCATCCGAACGCCGGATGCAGAAAAGGTTCGCCGGCTTCAGGTCACGGTGAACGATGCCGATACGGTGCGCATCGGCCAAAGCGACACAGGCCTGAAGGACGAAATCGACCGCTTGCTCGACGCTCATGGCGCCGCGCCTCTCGAGCCAGGCCGTCAAGTCGCTGCCGTCGAGGAACTCCATCACGATGTACGGCGCGCCGTTTGGGAGCGTCCCGACGTCGAACACGCGAGCGACGTGCTCGCTCTTGATCTTGACCGCAGCCCTCGCCTCTCTCAAAAAACGCCCGACGGCTTCCTGGTCGGCAAAGAGGTGCGGCAAAAGAAACTTGATCGCGACCCTCTCGTCGAGCTGCAAATGCCGGGCGGACACCACGACCCCCATGCCGCCAACGCCGAGAATGCGCTCGGCACGATACTTGCCGACGAGGATATCGCCCTCTTGAACACCGGTCGCTGCCCACGGATCGCTTTCGAGCAAGCTGTCATCCTCTCACCGAGTCCTGGTGGCTACAAGCCGGCTCGGGAGAAGAGGCTGCAGTCCGCACGGCGAAAGTAAGAGCTGTCCGCAACACATGCAATTCGAGACGGTCTCCTTCGCGGTCGAGAATCGGTGGGGGGACCGGTGGCAAGGATTCGAGACAAATCCGACAGACAGTCTCGCGCGAGTGCGAAGTTGCACCCGGGGCGTACAAGGACACCACTCGAGTGTATCAGCGGATTCATTTGCGCTAAGTTCAATGTGGATTTCATGTGTCGTCGTCCGCGCGCCTGTTTCCTCGCCGGGGTAGCGTCGCTTCTCTGTGCTTGTGGAAATCCGCCGTCCACCGGCCCCGTCCACCCTTCGGACTCCGCGTCTGGAGTCGGCTCGGGCACCATGGCCCCTGGCCTGACTGACGCAACTCCCTCCGGATCGACGGCGACCTCAAGTTCAGACTCGGCCACCGGTTCGGATGCGGCTTCGGGTTCGGATGGACGGGTCGATGCCGCATCCTCTTCGGGATCGAGTTCTGGCGTCGACGGCGCCGCCGCGACTTCGCCTGCCGATTCAGCACCGCCGATCGACCCGTCGTTCATTCTCGGAGCGGACATCACATTTACTCAGCAAGATGAGGCGAGCGGCGCGACGTATATGGAGAATTCGGCGAGCAAGCCGATCCTGCAGCTGCTGAAGGATCACGGACTCAACTACATCCGGTTGAGGACATTCGTCGATCCAACCCAGCCTGCGCCCAATCCGAAAGGTGGAACTTTTGCTCCGTATTCGACGCAGGGGTTCGGCGATCTGGCTCACACCGTCTCGTTCGGCAAAGCCATCAAGGCGGCCGGCATGGGGTTCCTGCTTGACTTTCATTACAGCGATACGTGGGCCGATCCTGGAAAACAGGTCAAGCCGGCCTCCTGGGTGAATGACGATCTCAGCGCCGCCGTCGGTCACGTGCACGCCTACACGCTGTCCGCCGTACAGGCCCTTGTCGCCGCTGGGGCGAGACCGGATATCGTGCAGATCGGAAACGAGATTACTCCCGGGATGTTGCTCACGCCGGGGACGCCATTGGGACCGTCGACGCCGGCGGGATGGCCACAGCTCGCACAGCTCCTCAAGGCAGGGATCAGCGCGGTCCACGAGGTCGATCCGTCCATCAAAGTGATGCTTCACATCGATCGAGGAGGCGATCTCAACGCCAGTATCGCCTTCGTCGACAACGCGATTGCCAACGGCGTCACGTTCGATGTTCTCGGCGAATCGTGTTATATCGCTTTTCAGGGTCCTCCGGCTGGATGGCAGACGACATTCAGGGGCCTGGCGATGCGTTTTCCGAATCTGAAATTCGCAATTGCCGAGTACAACTCAGACCCCGCAAATCAGACCGACATGGAACTGCGCCAAGCAAACGACATCGTGTTCGGTCTTCCGAACCACCAAGGCATGGGAACCTTCTTC
>JALYHX010000524.1 GCA_030776305.1 Myxococcota bacterium | reverse complement strand
CCGCACGTGTGCTCATGGAGGCGATCGATCGCGACCCCACGCAGAGCACGGCCGCCGATCGCCTCGCACAATTGTACCGGGACAAGGGGGATGCCAAGGCGCTGGTAGCGCTGCTGGAACGCCGGGTGAAGGCCCTTGCGCCCCTCTTTGGGCACAATCCGGTGATACGCGGCGAGCTTGCGACAATGCACGAGGAGCTCGGACACCTCTGGGGCGAAAGCTTGGGGCAGCCCAAGAAGGCGACTGAAAACTTCCGGCGCGCGGCGGAGCTCGACCCATCGAGAGCCCGGTCCCGTCCCCCATTGCGCGAGAGCCGCAAGCCGCAGGGCGATGGAGAATCCGACGCGCACCGGAGAGTGACTGCGCTGCGTGAGCAAGCGGCGGCTCACCGCGCGGCGAGGGATCTCGTCGGGGCGACGCAAGCGCTCGCGGCGGCAAGACAGATCGACGAGCGTGATCCGGCCCTTCAGCAGGAGTACGGGGCAGTCATTGTCGAGCGCCTGGCCGCAGGAGAGAGCGTACCCGCGAACGAGCGAACGATGGCGGCGGAACTACTGGTCGCCCTGGCCGAGGTTTATGACGGCGAACATGGTCTCGCGTACTCCGCAGGCGCCCTCGACATCGAGCCCGGGCACGACCGCGCGCTGCAGCTCTATGCGCATTACGCGCGAGCATTACGGCGCGAAGACGACGTGGCGACACGCTATCTCACTTACCTGCAGGCGAACCCGTTGGGCTCGATGGCATCCGACGCCCGCTGGCTTCTCGCGGCGAGCTACGAGGCCGCCGCCCAACCCGCCAACGCCATCCAGATCCTGGAACCGTTGCGCGCCATGGGTGACGCGCAGGCCACGGCCAAGCTGAACGATCTTTATGTTCAGGTCGGTCAGCAAGCGGCGTCAGCGCCACCGGCATCGCAGAGCGCGTCACGTCCATCGAGCGATAGGCAGAACGGTTTGCTCGACGCCGCGCAGAGCCTGGCAAACCAGGGGATGCGTGCCGAGGCCTACCAGAAATATCGGGAGGCCCTCCAATCCGATCCTGTGCACCCCGAAGCGCTGTCATGGACCGAGGACTATCTGCGCACGAAGCGTGACTACGCGGCGCTGCGCGACTTGCTGCTCGCCGCCGTTCGCGCGCCCGGGCAATCGGCGGAAGATCGCAAACAGCGGCTGCGTGAAGTCGCGGCACTTTGCGAGAGCACGCTGCGCGATACGGACGGAGCGACGAATGCGTGGAAGCAGCTTCTCACCATCGACCGCGCCGACGAGGGCGCACGACAGTCACTGACCCGCTTGCTCGAGAAGACCCAGCGCTGGGACGACCTCGCGAAATTGATGGAGCAGGAGGCGACCGTCGAGGGCGACATCGAGAAACGAATTTCGCTGGAAAAGAAACTTGCCACTCTGCATGAACAGAAGCGCCACGATCACGTCGCGGCGGCCGAGGCGTGGGCACGCATCGTGGAGCTTACCCCCGAAGACGATCGCGCCGTGGCGACCGCATCCAAACTGTTTGAACAGGCGCGCGCAGTCGACCGAGCGGCGCAGGTCATCGCCGACAACCTGGCCACGATTGTCGATCCGCTCGCACGCGGCGCGCTGCTCGAGCGCCTGGGTCGATTGCGAGAACATCTCAAGGATCCAGCTGGCGCTGGAGAGGCCTACGGCGCTGCGGCCGAAGTGAAGAAGAGCGACAAGCTATGGGAAGCCGCGGAGCGCTGTTTCGTCGCGGGGGGGGTATGGGACCCCGCCGCGCATGCGGCCGTAGAACGCGCGCACCTGACAGGTAGCCCGAAGGTGCAGGCCCAACATTTCGCGCGGGCCGCAGAACACTTCGCGCGCGCGGGTGACGAAGCGGGTGTCCTTGCTTCGCTCGAGCGCGCAAATGACCTCGATGAAACCAGCGACGAGCACGCGCAGAACCTGAGCGATCGCTATACGGCCTTGGCCAAGTGGCCCGAGCTCGTGCGGGTCCTCCAGACACGCGGGAATCGGCTGACGGACAAAGCCAAGCGTATCGCCGTGCGACGGCAAGCTGCCAAGCTGTACGAAGCCCAGCTCAGCGACGCCGAGGCGGCGCGCGAGACCTGGTGGAAGGTGCTCGAGGACGGCGATGACAAGGAGGCGCTCGAGCGCCTCATCGACGATTCCGTCGCACGCGAGGACTTTGAGGAGGCGACCACACTCCTTCGACGCTTGGGTAAGCTGGCGGTCGATGACGTCGAGCGCTCGCGAATCGCGTTGCGTGAAGCAGAGCTTCTGGCGGAGGGCGTGGGGGACGTGGAAGCGGCGATCGCACGATACGAGGGTCTTCTGGCCGACATCGACCCGGCGTGCCGTCCGGCTCTACAGGCCATCGCGGATCTGCAAGAGGCTCGCGAAAGCCCTGCAGCAGCCGTCGGCGCTCTCGAGCGGGAGCTGAAGCTCGTAGCTGATCCCGCCGATCGCGTTCAAATCGGGTGGCGATTGGCTCGCCTCTACGAGCAACTCGACGACACGAAGAACGCGATTCGCGCGCTCGAGCTCGTTCGCGAGGTGGACCGGGAGGATTTCGACGCGCTCGGCCGTCTATGCGACCTCTGCGAGCGGAGCGAGGAGTGGGGCAAAACAGCGGAGCTTCTTGCCCAGCGCATCGAGGTCGAGGCAGACGAAGCCGAAACCGGGGCGCTGACACGTAAGCTTGCCAGCGTGTTGGCGGACAAACTGGACCGCGGTGACGAAGCGTTGGCAACCCTCTCAGAATTGGCAGACATTGGCCACGAAGAAGTCCGGGCGGCCTATGTGGAGCTGGGCGATCGCCTGGGGTGGCGCGGCATCGTCGCAACGAAGCTCGTCGAGTGGTGGTTCGAGGCCGAGCAGAGCCCAAGGCGCATCACGAACTTGCGAGGCGCGTTCGAGCGATTCGTGGAGGTTGGGCGTGAACAAGATGCGGTCAGGGTCGCTTGCGAGATTGTCCGGAGTAAGGGCGCGGATCCCGCGCTGGCCGAGAATCTTGAGCGACTCTCGATCAAGACGCGCGAACTCGACGGGCTCGCCGTGGCGCACGACGTGCTGGTCCGCGATCTGACCGGAATCGATCGCGCGAGGGAGCTGGCGCGACAGGCAGAGGCACGCGTAAGCGCGGGCGCGCCACGTCTCGAGGCGTTGCAACACGGCGAGGCAGGCCTGACCGGGATTGCTCCCCAGGACGCTGAAGAGTTTCTCGAACGGCTCGCCCTTATCGCGGAGGGACCTACGGACGTCGTCGACCTCTACGAGAGGCAAATCACGCGGTGCAGGTTACCCGGCGACCGCGTTAGCGCGTTGGCTCGCGCAGCGCAGGTGGCTGCCTCCAAAGGGCAGATCGAGCGCGCGAGCGGCTTCTTGGACTTGGCGCTGAGCGGAGCCCCAACCGAAGAGATGATCGCAACGCTCGAGTTGGCGGCGCGTGGGGGCGACGAGCAGACCGGCGGCGAGCAGCTGCGACGTGCGCTTTGTATCGCGATGGCGGCGGGCGGACTGGGCGCACGCGACGGCGGGCGGACGCGAGGCGCACTGATTCGGCGCGCGGCATCTCTAGTCCAACGCGATTTGGGCGATCTCGAACAGGCGTTCATCTGGCTGGGCGATTCGCTCATCGCACATGTCGACACCACAACGCTCGACGCGCTCGAGGACCTCGCCTTTGCCGTGGGTGACCCGTCTCGGGCAGAGGCGACGGTGACGCGGGCGCTCGGCGAAGTGTTCGATGGTCCACTCGTGCGACTCCTATTTGCGAGACGGGCGAGGCTGCGGCGGGAACGCCTCGGTGACATGGCGGGTGCGGCGGCCGATTTGAAGAAACTGCATGAGCTTTCGCCGGGTGATCAGGCAGTGACCGACGAGCTGTCGGCAATGTTGACCGAGCTGGGTGACCACCGGGGAATGGTTCAGCTGTATGAGGACCTCATCTTGCGTGGCAAAGAGCCCGTGACGCGGGCAGAGCTGGCACGCAAGGTCGCCCGCATGTGGGAAGAGCATCTCGCCGATCCCCGCGAAGCCGCCGATGCTTGGCGAAGGGTCCTTCGGATCAAGGCCGGAGACGACGAGGCGACGGCTGGTCTGGAGCGCGCAAAAACGAACATGCTTCGAAGGTCGGAGCCGAGCGGCGAGGTGGATATTTCGCCGTCAGTCGAGGACGCACAGGCTCCGCCGCCGGGGCGACAGCCCGACCCGGGACCGGTGCTGCAGGCAGACGTAGAGACGTTGGCGAACGACGCGAGGCCGACTCCAGTGCCGGGTGCAGGGGAGCCGACAGCTCAGGAAGATCGCGAACCATCACGTTCGGAGCGCCCACCGGATGCGAAACCGAAAAAGAAAAAATCCAAGAAGCGATTGGCGGGCGACCACGAAGCCACTTCGGAGCGCGGTGATTCGGTGCCTCCCGGGGCTGGGCCCGAGGGAACGAGCGGCGCGAATGAGCCGCTGACCCTGGATCTAGACATCACCACGAATGCGGTGACCGGGGAAGTCGAGATCGTGGACGGAGCCGAGATGATCGACGTCGAGGAGTCCGCCGCGGAGATCGAAGAATCGGACCAAACGAAGCTTGCAAACGGCAAGCGTGCCGGCCCCCCTCCCCTGCCCCGAGGGTGAACGCGAACCGGTCGGGGTCACCAAGAGGGAGAGTCGCTCTCCGAGCACCAAGTTACCGCGTCGCCACGAACGCGCACGGCTGCACCCAATACGAACGCCTCGTTGCGCGCGCCGTGCCCGAACGGCGCGCCCGCGAGGACCGGGATGCCGAGCGGACGCGTGCATGAGTCGAGCACCTCGTCGACGGTGACACCATCGACGCCGGAGTCGCATCGATGAAAGCGACCGAAGACGATGGCAGATGCATTCATGAAGTAGCCTCCCAATATCAGTGACGTGAGCATGCGGTCGATGCGGTACGGGGCCTCGCCGACGTCCTCGAGCGCGACGACGGCCCCTCGGGGAATCGTCAGGCGTCCCGCAGCGGCCATGGCGTGCACGAGGGCGAGATTGCCGCCCACGATTGGCCCTGTTGCGGTCCCAGCACGGATGACCCGCAGCGCCCGCCAAACGCGCTCCGATCGAGGACGTTCGAGGGACGCCAACCATGCCGCGCGTATGGAGACGGCCTGGTCCCGGCCGAGTCCGGCAGCGTCTGACGCATGGACCGACGCAACGCCAACGCGAGAGGCCATCATGTGAAGGGCCGTCACATCGCTGAACCCAACAATCCACTTTGGTCGCCGTGCAAGCGCCTCCCAAGGCACACCGTCCAAAATACGCATGGCGCCGTACCCGCCGCGTGCGGCGAGGATCGCCTTCACGTCGTCGTCGAGAATGGCATTCGCAAGCTCCCGGGAGCGCAACGCATCGTCGCCAGCCAGATAGCCACGGCGCGCCAGCACCCCCGGCCGAATGCGCATTGGATAGCGGATCCGCAACCATGCAAGGCCACGCCAAAGATCGTCACGTGCCAATGGGCCAGACGGCGCCACGACCGCGATCATGTCTCCCGGCACGAGTGCCGGCGGGATGGCGATGGTCACGAGCTGGATCATAGCCTTGTGGACGTCGCCGCCCGGCGAAGACAATGGCGGGGCGCGGTGGCCTCTGCACCCGCCGCTCCGCGCTGCTCGTAGCCAATCATCTGGCCACATGTCCTCGAC
>JALYHX010000523.1 GCA_030776305.1 Myxococcota bacterium | reverse complement strand
GACTTGCACACATCGATCGCATCCTTCGCAGGCGCCTTCTTTGCTTGGTAAGCAAATGAGCACTTGAGCGTCAGCGATCCTTGTCCCTTGAAGAGGGTCACGATGCGCGCGTATTCGGCGTGAGTTCCCTGAAACCACTTGTTGCCGCCCGGCAGATCCCCCTTCTTGTCGAGCTTGTCGCCCCCGAACTTCATCTCGGACTCGACATCCTTGGAGACCTGCGAGATCGGGCTCTCGTCGTAGCTGATCATGAGATTGTCTGTGGTTGTCCCTGTGTCGTACTCGATCGATCCCCGCTTAGGAGCGGTCCTCGCCTGCTTGACCGCGTACGTCGACGGCAGCTTGATGCAGTATGCCGGGAAGCCGTTGCCCACGAGTCCAGGCGGACATGTCGGCGGTGGCGGTCCAGCGCTCGCAACCAGCGGCGCGGCCGTCGGCGCGTTGGTCGTGGATGGTGGTGCCGCGGCGCTCGGGGAAGGGGGTGGGGGAGGGGCTGTCGTCGCCGTGGAACCACCGGGTTCGTCTTTCCCGCAGGACAGCATCAACATCAGTCCGAACGTCATGAGCGCGCGTTGCATCGGAGCTCCTCTTCGTCGGAATCGACGGGGACTAGCCTACGCCAGGCGCGCGCTTCAGCGTGAAGAGGATCTGCGCGATGCCCAACCCCTGGGCGCCGCGCGATGGCCCTCGAACTCGTTATTCGACCTCGGTCTTTACCTTCTCTACCGACGACTGCAGGTGCTCACCAAGTAGCTTGCGACGGTTGGCGTGAGACGCCTGTCCGCCTTTGCGCCCCGCTTCGCGAGCCTCTTCGCTCGTGAACTCGTGGGCGGTCCCCGCCGAGTGCGCGGCCTTGCCGCCTTTGCGCGCGATTTCGCTCACGAGCTTGCGGTCCATCGCCGCGAACCCGCGACGCCTTCGTGCCTGCTGTGCATCACTTTCGACGGCCTGCGGGGGGCGGTCCGGTTGAAGCTCACCGTTCGTGTTTGACCCGTGTTGGTTTTCCATGTGATCCGTATCCTGGCTCGGATGTTGGTACTTGAAAAAGTAAACATCGCCGGAGCTTGCGCAAGGTGGGCGCAACACCTGAGAAAGGCCAGGGAAACGAGAAAACCCTGAGTTGTCGAGCACGCCAAGAGCACATCAGCGCGTCGCGTGTAGCTGATTATTGCAATTGGACGGGTTGCACGCCCCACTCGCCGCCCGAGAGAAAGAGCCGGTTGCCTTGCCGTGCAATCGACCCGAGGGACCAGCCGAGGGTCCGCACGAACTGGTCGTAGACCGGCGCCGCATTCGGTGACAGGCGGTAGATGTCGAGACCTGGAGGCGAGTAGTACGAACCCCACCCCGACGTGACGAGCAATCGGTCCCCCTGCACGTCGACGAGCCATCCCCAACCGCCGGGGCCGCTGGCGACACGATCAACCGGCTGCGACGGGTTCCCGAGATCAATCTGGTGGAGTTCGATGCCGGGCTGATTGTTGGTGTAGATGTACTTCTGCGTCGACGTGTAGGCAGTGCTTCCCCTTACGAAGACGTTGCCTACCCAGCCGTCGAGCGGCGTCGAGCTCTGGAGGTACGCAAGGTCTCCGACGACCTTGACCGCGTCGAATTCATTGACCTGGTAGCTCTGGTTCGCGTTCCATCGATAATCGATTGTATAGAGGACCGATGGGTCCGTCTGCGAGCCACCGACGAGGACCCCCGGAACGTTGATGGGCTTCTGCACCTTCGGGTTCTTGCGATCGGTCAGATCGATCCGGTCGAGGTAGTAGCGGATCTTGGGATTTTGCCCGTAGATGCCTGGCCAAACATAGTGAGTCGTATAGAGATTGTTCCCCACGACTTTCATGTTCCCCCACCAGCCATTGGGGTCGTTCGTAATCGTGACCGATGCTACCGCGGGGGAATCCGGGTTCGACAGGTCGACGACGTAAAGGTCGCTCGATTCACGAATGTATTGTCCGGTGGGACCGTAGTTCGCGTGGAATCGACGGAACGCGAGCGCATCACCGCCAACCTGCGCGATGCTCCCGCCCTCGTACCAGTCGTATTCGTAGATGCCTCTCCAGCCCCAGAACGGTGAGTACCCGCCGCTGGGATCGATCGGCAGGAGGAGCATGCCGCGCTTCACGGCCTTACCGCCACCGAGATCGATCACCTGCACTTGTTCCTGGTATGCGGTGCACTGCGCCGGCGGCTGTCCCGAGGGGACCGGTTTGGGTTGACCTCCGTAGACGGAGCAGGGGATTGAGACCTGAACGTCCGTGACCACATAGGCGAACTGCCCGTTGGTGAAGACATGCGCGTCGGCGCCCGGCACCTGAATGTCCGGCGCCTGAGACTCGTCGAAGTTCTCAGCCGCGTCGCCGATCGGCAGCAGCCGAACGTCCGAGTGCGACTGGTCATACCCCCACCAGTCGCTCGAGATCTCGGCGATCGTCGAGCCAGCGGGCTGTGCGGCCACGACGTTGCGGGCCAGCGTCAGCTCTGCGGTGACCGTCGGCGCGAGATGGTCCGTGTAGTCGATGACCGAGAGAGCCAGGTCGCTCAACGAAAGAATGCGGTTGTTCGCGAAGATTCCGCGTTCGACCCAGCCCTTCGTGTGCGCCGCGCCCGCCGTGGCGATGCTCGTCGGCGTGAACTCGATGAGTTGAACCCCGTTGTTGTATGCGCGCGCGACATTGCTCCAACCGCTGAAGGGAAGGACGACGAGGTTCGGATTGGCAGCGTCGGGTCCTCTCGTGAAAGCCTTGAATGTCTGCGCCGCGGGCGTCCACGCCCAGCCATCGCCGAAGTTCGAAGTACCGATGAGCGTGGGAGCGGCAGCATTCGTGACGTCAAGGTACTTGAGGGAGACTTGCGACGAGTTGTTCGTGCTGTCCTGCCCCAGCGCGAAGAGCTGATTGCCCGAAGGGATCATGAGCCATACGCTGCCGGGGATCGGCGTCTGTCCGGCGAGCTTTGGCGCCGCGGGAGTCGATAGGTCGAAGATCTCGAGGGGCGTCGTCCCATTGGTGCTCGAGTAACCACCACTCGGTGAGAGATACATGCGCCCGCTGTCGAAGCGCGCCGCGGCTCCCCACCCCTTCGATGGGATGGCGAGCTCCGAAGCCAGCTGCGGTTGGTCTGGGTTCGAAAAATCTGCCGTCGCGAGGACGTACCCCGACCCGCAGCCGTAGTTGCCCGCCGCACAGCCGACCACGTGCGCGACCTTGCCGTCGGCGAAGTCCAAGTTCCATCGGCCGTTGTCAGCTCCCCATCCTTGAATGTCGCCGGCGACCTGAATGGATCCGCGTTCGACGATTTGTCCGCCGGGATCGCTGATGTCTAGGTACCGCAACTCCGTCTTCGGCGGAGGGGGAAGATTCGGCTGCGCGGCCGCGACCGGGTGCGCGAGCATGATCGAGTTCGGCGTGACGTTGAAGACTCCGCCGTAGCCCGGGTACGTCTTCGAGGCGATTTGTTGGATCTGACCACCCGCGAAATTGACGGATGAGACAATGACGCCCGCGCTGTTGGTCCCGGACGAACCGGAGACACCGCCGGCCTGAGCGACGCCGATGCCCGGCGTAAGCCATCCGTACATCCATCCGTAGTCTTCGCTGACCGCATAAAGGACATTCCCGACGATGCGCGTGTCCTGCACCCACCCCCCGAGCTTCGCCTCGCCGATGACTTTGATGTTGCCTGGGTCGGTCGCATCGAGCCCTCGAACGATCGAGCCGTGGAACGGCTGTCCGCTGTCGAGCATCCCGTACCAATCGGCCACGACAATGACTGCGATGCCGTTGTTGACGAACATTTGGACCGGCGTCCCGAAGATTGCCGAACGGCCGAGGAGCTTCGGCTGGTCGACGTTCGTGACGTCGAAGACCATCAGTCCGCGGTATGAGTTCAAATAGTAGAGGCGGTTGCCGTCGAGCCGATAGAGGTCGGTCTCCTGGACCGCACGCGGCTGGGATACAGACGCGTTGGCCCCAGCAGCCGCGGGCGCCGAGGGCGAAGCCGTAGCATCCCGCGCGCCGCCGCTACCGGGCGAACTCGTGCCGAGTGCCGTGCGGCCCCCACC
>JALYHX010000522.1 GCA_030776305.1 Myxococcota bacterium | reverse complement strand
TGGCGGCATTGAAAACTGGGCAGGTCGTCTACTCGGCAGATAACCAGCAGCTGGGCAAGATCGTGAGGATTTCGGAGGACACGATCATCATCGAGAAGGGATTCTTCTTCCCCGAGGACTATTCCTGCGCGCCAGCCAACGTCGCTGACGTTCGCGAGGACAAGGTCTACCTTTCGCTGACCAGGGCGCAGCTCGTGGAGGGCTCACGCTCGGCGGGCAGCTTCGGGAGCGCGAGCGGTCCCGATCAGCAGCGCGCAGGGTTGGAGACGAAAGAAGAGCGCGTGCCGGGTGCGCCCTTGGGAAACGCGGGGGAAGGCGACGTGCGCATCCCCGTGACTGGGGAAGAAATCTCGGTCGAAAAGCGCATGCGCAAGGCCGGCGCGGTGCGCGTGGGCAAGCACGTCGTCACCGAGCAAAAGACGATAACCGTGCCCGTGCTTCGTGAGGAGGTCAGCGTCGAGCGATTCCCGAGCACGGGCGTGCTCGCCGAGGGGGCGTCTCTGCGCGACGATTCCGTCACCGTGCCGGTGATGGAAGAGGAGATCATTGTGTCCAAGCGCCCCGTCGTGCGGGAGGAAGTGCGGATCAAGAAGTCGCAACGCGTTGAGCAGCGCGCAGTCACTGCCGAAGTCCAGCACGAAGAGGTCGAGATCGAGAAGGAGCCCGAGGAGTCGGACCGGCGTCGCGCGGTAGACGAAGACGGGACTGCCCCCCACGCTTAATCGATGGGGCTTTCGCGAGAGGAGCGGCCCTCCAGCCAGGTGCCGCTCCTCTCGGCGGCTTCCTGAAATGCCCAACATGGCGCGGGATCGACGTACCGTCGCCAGGGGATACGATCGAGGCTGCGGCGAGAGTGTCGCTCCACGCCCAGGCAGGCCATCAGGTCCCAGGATGCCTAGCTTCAGGTCACACTCAATCAAGTAATTATTTGATCTACTCAATCACACTCGGGAAAGGAAGCACAAGTGGCTAACTACGATAGCAGCTATCAATTCCAGGGGCACTCCGATGCCCGGCTCGAACGACCCCTCCGACTCAGCTGGAGCGGCATCATCGGAGGCACAGCGCTCGGATGGGGCATCTTTTCGCTCCTGACCCTGATCGGGGCCGCGATTGGCTTCGCAAAGTTTGATCCATACTCGGCGAATCCCTCGGACGGACTCAACGTTGGGTCCGGAATCTTCGGCGTGATCGCGCTCATGCTCACCTCCTTCCTGGGAGCGTTCTTTGCGCTGCGGATCGCCGGCGATCGTCGTCGAACCGAGGCGCTGATGCACGGCGGAATCTGTTGGGCGCTCTCCGTGTTGGTGGGCGGAATGCTCGCCCTCGGCGCTGCTCATACGGCCGCACAGAGCGCGGCAACGGTTGCCTCCGGTCCTCGCGCCCAGGCGAAATTGGAGCGGGAAGGCCGGGCACGCACCAACAACGGCGGCCCGACCGCCGTCGACCGGGACAACGCGGCGAACGCGGCTGAGGCTGCCGCAAAGACCAGCGGCGCTGCTGCCGGCGGAGCGTTTCTCGCGCTGATCGCGGCGCTGTTCGGCGCCCTCGCGGCAGCCAGCAAGTCCTCGGGCAGGTCCATCGCCGATGAGCTCGGCATCGGCCGGCGCACTCAGCACCGTCCTCAACCCGCTCCGATGGTCAGGAGTCCCCTTCCGGGAGCCCGCGACGACGTGATGCGGCCGCCGGTCTAGGAATCTCCGCACCAGGAACTCGGGACGTAGCGAGCTGAACGGCGGGGACCTCCGGGTTTTCGCCGTTCTTTTTTGCTCGCATCGATCGCCTGCCTTCGCCCATGGCCAAATGGGTCGCGTGTGACTTCCCGACCAAGTCTCAGAGAAGGTTTTCAAGTGCCAAACCGTCGCGACCAGGAAGAGACCGCAGCGGCGCAGACCTTGGAGGAGCGCTACGGCCTGCTGGAAAGGGCACACCGGCATCAGCTTCAGATTCTTCATGCCATCGGGATTTCTTCGCCTGACTTTACGTACGTCTTCGACAAACACCATCGGTTCATCTACGTCAGTCCTGCCCTCCTCAAGCTTTGGGGAAGGACGCTCGCCGAGGCTGTCGGAAAGAACTTCGAAGAGTTGGGCTACCCGCCAAACCTCGTCGAACTACACAGGAGCCAACTGGACGAGGCGCTGACCGGGAAGACCGTCTGCGGGGCGAACTCCTACGTCAGCCCGGAGGGCAAGGAGGGGCACTACGAATACACCTTCGTGCCGGTTGTCTCGGAGACGGGGGAGGTCGAAACGATCGTCGGCACGACTCGAGATGTGACGGCGAGAGTCGTTCTTGAGGGAGAGCGGGAAGGGGTGCTCGCCCGCCTGACCGACAGCGAGCGGCAGTTTCGTGACTTCGCTGACTCGATCCCGCAACTGGCTTGGATCGCCCGAGGCGATGGCTTCATCTTTTGGTACAACCGGCGCTGGTACGAGTTCACCGGCACGACACCCGAACAGATGGAGGGATGGGGCTGGCAGCAGGTACATGATCCCCGTGAACTCCCGCGCGTCCTGGGGCGCTGGAAACAATGCATCGCGAACGGCGATGCCTTCGAGATGACGTTTCCTTTGAAGGGTATGGATGGAGGCTTTCGCCGCTTCCTGACACGTGTAGCCCCTGTCCGTGACGACCGGGGGCGCATCGTTCGGTGGTTTGGCACCAACACGGACATCGAGGAGGAGAGAAGGCTTCTCGGGGAGCGGGACGCCGCGCTAGATGCCGCGGCCAAGGCCATCAGCCTGCGCGACGAGTTTCTCTCGATCGCTTCTCATGAACTCCGGACCCCCTTGGCCGCTACGCTTCTGCAGATGGAGGGCGCGCAGAGGCTCATCGAAAAAAGTCAGCCCATCGAAAAGGTCGCCGATCGACTGAAAAAGGCGCTCGCAGCCGCTTCAAGAATCGAGCGCCTCATGACCGAGCTCCTCGATGTCTCCCGCCTTTCTGCGGGGCGCCTCCGATTGGACCCCTCCGTCGTCGACTTGGGCGCGCTCGTCCAGGAAGTATGCGACCGCTTGGACCTTCGTCATCCGAGGGTTGTCTCAGTCGCTGTGGATGGCAAAGTCGTCGGTGTTTGGGATCCACTGCGCCTTGAGCAGGTAGTCACCAACCTGGTGGACAACGCGATCAAATACGGGAAGGGGCAACCCGTTGAGGTGTCGGTAGCACGACTCGGCGGTTCTGCAGTCTTTCGGATTAGAGACCACGGCCTCGGAATTGCGGCGTCCGAACAGCCCCATCTCTTCAAGCGTTTCGCTCGCGCAGCTGGAGCACGAAACTATCGAGGCTTCGGGCTGGGTCTTTGGATCACTCGTGAGATCGTCGAGGCGAGCGGAGGCCGAATCGAGTTGCAAAGCAGCGAGGGCGAGGGATCAACCTTCATCGTAACCCTGCCGTTGGGAGGCGACCATGCAAGCGAAAGCGCCGGTTCTGATCGTCGATGATGATGCTGACATTCGGGAAGCCTTGCTAGACACCTTCCTGGACGAAGGGCATCCCGCGGTCGCACTGCCGGACGGGCCGTCGGCTCTGACTTATCTCCGCAGCCAGCCTCGGCCATGCCTCGTGCTTCTCGATTGGAATATGACTCCGATGAACGGCGGTGAGGTGATGGTGGAAATGCGAGCTACGCCAGCTTTAGCCGCAGTACCGGTGGTGCTCGTCACCGCCGACATGCGCGTCGAGCAAAAGGCGGCGACTCCCGGCTTCGTCGCCTGCCTCACCAAGCCCGTCGACGTAGATGCTCTCTTCGAATTGGTCCACGCGCACTGCCGGAGCTAGCCGGAGACGCGCGAGCGGTGGAACTTCTCCAGCTCCTGATTGGCCCGAACGATGAGGCCGAGTGTGTGCTCGACCGCGGCGAGATGGACACCGGGGATCGCGAAGTACCCTTCGTCATCGCCAGCATCCGTGTAGACGCGGTTGCCGACGCAGCCAAGGCTCGCCGCGGTGCGCGCCGAGTTGATCGCTTCCGGCACGACCGCGCAGGTAGGGCGTGCCATCAGCGGCCCCGACCCTGCAACGCCGGTCGCGAGCGCTGCCTCCGACAGCAACATGAGCTGCCGTGCC
>JALYHX010000521.1 GCA_030776305.1 Myxococcota bacterium | reverse complement strand
GCCTTGCGCCGCGCGAGGTAACGACCGCGGCGAAGCGTAGACAGAGCGACCGACAGGCCGTAACGAAAGTGAAGTGATTCAGCCCCGGAGAGCGCCAGTGAGCAAGCAGAGTGTTGTGGATGAAAGAGCCATACGTGGAAGGCTTAGCGAGCCACCACGGCCCCGAGTCATACGCCGACGGTCGTGAGGCTGTGGGCGGAGCGTTGATAGGGGTACGCACAGGCTGGGCGTTGAGCCACGAAATCCTTCCAGTCGGTGGTGCCGACGCCGTCGGGGCAGACGGAAGGCAACATTCAGCACGTCGTTATGCGAGACGGGCTGGGGCCACCCGGGGTCAGAGACCCCATGCATGTGCGGACACACGTTGCTTGAATCTGGGAGACCTCCAGCCTCCCCACGGTCGAAGACGATCTGGGGCGCAGAGGGAAGCCGAAAGGCGTAGCCGATGATGCACAGGCTGGAGGAGTCGGACAGGCCCATAGTATCGAAGAAGCGACCGAACAAGACTGGGCAACCAGCGGCGGAGGACGTGGAGAGAAGGGGCCTGGTTAAGGGAAATTCGTTGCAGCGCGACATGCACCGGATGCAAGGCCGGGGGCGCGTGAAACAGGCGCTGGGACGGATACGTCAAGCAGCAGAGCGAGAGAAGGGAGGGAAGTTGACCTCGCTGATGCATCACATTTACGCCGTTGACACCCTGCGGGAAGCGTATTACCGCCTTGAGCGGGAAGCCGCGGCGGGAGTTGACGGAATAACCTGGCGGCAGTACGGGGAGGAATTGGAGCTGAGTCTCCAGGACCTCTCAGGACGGCTGGCCAGAGGTGCATACCGGGCGAGCCCAGTTCGGCGGGTGTACGTACCGAAGCCGGATGGTCGCCAGCGCCCAATAGGGGTGCCTGCGCTGGAAGACAAGATCGTCCAGCGGGCCACGGTAGCGGTGCTGAACCAAATCTATGAACTGGACTTTCTGGATTTTTCATATGGCTTTCGGCCAGGGCGGAGTCCGCATGATGCGATAGACGCCTTAGACAAAGCCATCTGGACGCAGAAGGTCAACTGGGTGTTAGACGCGGATGTTCGGAGCTTTTTCGATGCGATGGTGCATGAATGGGCAGTAACGTTCGTGGAACATCGGATAGGAGACAAGCGCGTTATACGTCTGATTCGTAAGTGGTTGACAGCCGGCGTGCTTGAGGATGGGACGTGGACAGAAGTGGATCAAGGGACACCGCAAGGGGGAAGCCTGTCGCCCTTGTTGGCGAACGCTTATCTCCACTATGTGTTCGATCTGTGGGTTCAGCAATGGCGGAAGAAGCGGGCACACGGCGACGTAGTCGTGGTGCGTTTCGCAGATGATTTCATTGTAGGATTCCAGCATCGCACGGATGCCGAGCGATTCCTGGTGGAACTGAAGGAGCGCTTCCTGAAGTTTGGCCTGGAACTGCATCCCGAGAAGACGCGGCTGCTTGAGTTTGGCCGGTTCGCGGCCGAAAACAGGCAGCGGCGTGGTGAGGGCAAGCCAGAAACGTTTGACTTCCTTGGACTGACACACATTAGTGCGAAAGACAGGAAGGGGAGGTTTGTGGTCAAGCGGCGAACGGTGCGAAAGCGTCTGCAGGCGAAGCTGAGGAACGTGAAAACCGAACTACGGCGACGCCTGAACGTACCCGTCCGGAAGGTCGGAGAATGGCTATCGTCGGTGCTCCGCGGGCACTACCGTTACTACGGCGTGGTGGGCAATTTCGAGGCATTGTCTCGGTTCCGCTACGCAGTAGCGTTACTGTGGCACCGCACCCTGGAGCGACGAAGCCAGAAGGCCAGCGTGAAGTGGGATCGCATGGCGCGACTCATCGAGCGCTGGCTGCCCCCGGCCCGAATCTACCATCCCGCTCGACCCATGAGCCAACTGCGCTTGGCGTTTTGACCCAAGACAAGAGCCCGGTGCCGCAATTCGGCACGCCGGGATCCGAGGCGGGGGCGTCCCGTAAGGGACGTCCCTACGCCGACTGCAATAGAGGGTGAGCTTGAGACACTACCAGCCAGTGTCGACACTGACCTGCGCGAGATGTACAGCGTTCGCTACGGAGCGGTGCTTAGCGCGTGGTCTCGCATTCGAGGTGTCCAGCACCGAGACAGCGTGGTGTGGCCGGCCGCCCTTGCGGAAACGTATGAGCAGACC
>JALYHX010000520.1 GCA_030776305.1 Myxococcota bacterium | reverse complement strand
GACCCGGACGACGACGTGCGCCTCGCGGCTGCCGACGTCGCAATTCGATTGCATGCCCCCGGAGCAACCGACGCCGTCGTCGGGTGGCTCAATGCGCCCGACGTGCGCCTTCGACGCAAGGCTTGCGACGTCGCGCGTGCGTTGCCGAGCGCACGCGCCGTGGCGCCGCTCGCGCGCAGCCTCGGCGACCCGGACTCCGAGGTGCGATCCGCAGCGGCGGAGTCGCTCGGGCACCAGTCGTCCGCGGACGCCGTTCCTCCTCTCCTCGGGCGGCTCGACGATCCGACACCGGCCGTTCGAGTGCACATTGTCGCAGCGCTTGCGCGTCTCGGAGACGCCCGTGCGGTCGTACCGCTCGTCGGAAAGGTGCAAGACTCGTCGCCAGACGTCCGCGAGGCGGTTGTACGTGCTCTCGGCGACCTGGGTGACCTGCGCGCGTCGTCGGCACTGGTGCTCGCGCTACGGGATCAAAGCGACGACGTACGCCGTGATGCTCTTGCCGCACTCGGTCGCCTGGGCGCCGCCGACGCAGTCGACGCGATCGCGCCGTTCGTCGCAGACCACTCTTCATCGTTGCGCGCCGCGGCGTTCGGCGCGCTCGGCCACATCGCCTCCACGGAGGCCGTGCGCGTGCTCGTGGGTGCACTCGGTACCGGCGACGACGCGACATCGTCGCTCGAGCGCACCGCCGTGCGGGATGCACTCGTCGGCGCGAGGCTTGCGGCGATTCCGCAACTGCGAGCGCTTCTCGCAGGCGCGCCGTCCCCCCAGGAGGCGACGAGCGCGGCTTGGGTGCTTGGTGATCTGCGCGCGCACAATGAAGCTCCAACCATCATTTCCGCGCTCCGTCGGGGGACGCTGCCGGCCGCGGCGGCCCTCCGTGCGCTCGCCGGAGCGGGAACTGCGAGCGAGATGCCCGTCGTCCTCGAGTTCTTGGCCGATCCGAGCCCGATCATTCGTCGTGAGGCGCTGGCCGCGGCTGCAGCTCTGCTCGACCCCAGTCGGCCCGACGGACGGGCCGTCGAACCGCTCGCCGCGGTTCTCAGAGACGCGCGTGCATCGTCGCAAGAACGCGCGCGTATCGCGACGCTGCTCGGTCGCACCGGGGCCCCTCGCGCAACACCGCTCCTCGTCGATCTGGTTCGCGCGCCTGACATCGCGTTGCGTATTGCGACGATCGACGCGCTCGGTGTACTGGGCCCCAACGGCGCCGACGACGCGCTCGTCGATGCGCTCCGCTCATCGGACACGACCGTGCGCCTGCACGCGGCCGTGGCCCTGGCAGAGGCAGGCGGGATGCGCGCGCGCGAGGCGCTGCTTGCGCAGCTCGATGGCGGTGACGAGATCGACCGCGCCGCGGTACTTACGGCGCTCGGAGGCGTACTGGCCCGCGTACCCAGCGAGACGGCCATCGCGCGCTTGTCCGAAGCCCTCGATCTGGCGGCTGGACCGGAGCGCGACGCAATTCTCGAGGCCATCGGACGCGCCTCCCTCCCCTCCGCATTGCGGGCGCTTGTGGCCGTCGCCCAAGGGCGGGACCCAGCCGACCGACAGACCGCGGCGACGCTGTTCGCCGTGCACTTGGGAGACCCGTTGGTGATCACGGCGGCCCGGGGATTGCTCGCGGACACGGAGCCGTCGGTACGTGCCCAGGCGGCATGGTCGCTCGGTTCGATCGGCGATGCGTCGGATATCGCGCGTCTGGAGCCTCTTGCACGAGGATCCGAAACTGATCCCGCGGTCAACGCGACCGCAGCAATCGGAAGGATCGCTGTCCGGGCTCGTTCAGCTGACGCGGCAACGCCGGCGCTCTGCGCGCGCGTGTCGGATGCGCGTTCATACGTTCGCGCCAACGCACTTGCCGGGCTCGCCCTCACGGGGACGCGCTGCGGCGATGGGTCGATCGAGCGCACGGTGCTTGCCGATGACGCGAACGAGGATGCGCGCGCCGCGGCCGCCTTGGCCATCTCACGCAAACCCGACGACACCGACAGGCGCGCGCTCGACCGATGTGCCCACGGTGATCCGTCCGGAAATGTCGCCACGCGATGCCGCGCGCGCGCCGAGGTGCCCACACGTGTCCACGCCAGTCTCGTCTACGTCGTCGCCGAAGGGGTCAACACGCCACGAGCGCACGGGGCATACGCGATGCTCGTCGCCGATGGAATGGTCCACGTCGGGATGACTGACCGCCGTGGCGCGACATTCGACCCGGTCGCTCTCGAAGGTGAAGTTGCCCTGCGACCACCGAGCGCCCTGGCACGTTGAGAACGGCCGCGACGATTTGGTGTATCGTCGAGCTTGTGCGCCGTCGTTCTCGTGAACCGCTTGCGGCGCCCGAGCCGCTGGACACCATCCTGTCTCGCGCAGGCGAGAGCCGGTTTGCGCCAGCGGCCCCGGCCGTTCATGCGGTCGTTTGGCGCGATGCCGTCGGCGCCCGCATCGCTGAGCGCGCACGGCCGGAATCGCTGCAGGCGGGAACGCTGCTGTTGCGGGTTTCCAGCAGCGTCTGGGCACACGAGCTGTCACTCCTTGCAGACGAAGTGTGTGCACGCTTGCGGCAGCGCGGCGTTGACGCGCGCAAGCTCCGCTTTCGTGTTGGGCCTCTGGCCGCCATCGAGCGCCCGCCGGAGAGACGGGTAGCTCGCTCGGTCCCCACGGAGCGAACGATTCCGTCGGAGCTCGCCCCCGCGCTGGGCCGTGTCGACGACCACGTCCTTCGATCCGTCATCGCGCGCGCGGCCGCCACGAACCTTGCATGGCAGTCCGTGGCACGTAGAGCTCCAGCGCAGGATGTCAGCGAAGTGCAGCGAGCCGCTCGAGCCCCTCGATCCGTTGAAGAAGGAACTTCTCCGCCGGACCGAGCGACGATTGACGCTCGCGCAGCCGTGCCACGTACCCGCGCAGACGGATCAGATCGATCGCGCTGACTTTGCGTAAAGCACCATAAAGCTCATCGATGACCACCGCTGGGCACGGGCGTAGTTCGGTATCGTAGAGCTCAATGACGTAATCGGCCCACGCACCCTTCGCGGTCGCTGTCGCGAGCTTCGCGGCGAAGCGCGCGGCGATGTCGACGACCGCGGTGGCAGGTCGCCTGCCCGATCGGCTGGCCTCGAGCACATCGGCAAGAGCGCTCGCCAGAAGCCGCTCTGCCTCGTCGGCGCGGCCCATCGCCAGCGCCTTGTCCGCCACGCCCCCGAGCAACTTGAACGCATCCGCTCGCCGTTCGCTGCTGACGTCAGCACCGAACTCGGTTGCCGTCCGGTCCGGAGACGGCGGCAGCACGGTCAATGGCGACACCGCGGTACCGTCGGACGCGGCGGTCGGCTCGGCCGTTGCGATCCTCGGCAGCGTGCTCTGAGCGAGCAACGTGGTGGACATTTGATCGCGCGCGACCGGCCTACGACCGGCCAAAAGCCGCAACGCTTGCGACCCAATGAGAATTGTATCCCCGGGCTTGAGCGCGAGCTTTCCCATGATGCGCTCGCCATTGACGATAACGCCATTTCGGCTTTGGAGGTCTTCGATCGTCACTCCGTCCTTGGCGACGAGCAGAAGCGCATGCCGCCGCGACACGAGCGGATCGTCGAGCGAAAGCTCGCATTCAGCGCTGCGGCCCAGCGCGAATTCGCCCGCCGTGAGCTCCAGGTCATGATGTAGGTAGTTCAGTCGGAAATGCATGGGCCCTGCTCAGGCCCCCCGCGGCGTTGCCGGTCCGTATCCTGAGCTAACCATGACGCCGAGCGTAAGTTTTACCCGCGTCACGCGCATTCAGGCAAGCTTTGGTCACTCACTGATGCCGGGCCAGTCGTCCGTCGGATCGCGCGGGTCGCACGCTTTGTCACCAGCCAGCCGGTGATCCTGAACCACGGCGCGGGTCCGCTGAAAGGCGCGCCATCGCCTCGATCTCGTCGTCGGACCGAAAGCTCGCCGACTGCTGCAAGAGGTCGAGCAGATTGCCGACGGCACTTCCGACCGCCATCGAATGGCAGAGGGCGGCCTCGGCGAGACGATCAGCGACTTGGAGGGAGGGAACCGAGCTCGTTCGCCGGTACAGGTCGACTACCCAGAGCGCCCAGGCAGGGTCTTGCGTCGCAAGCGTCATCGCAACGACTTTGTCGGCGACCGCGCCCATGGTTCGCGCGTCGATCGTGCGACCCGAGGAGAGCATCTCGTCGACCTGCGTCGTCGCGCGTCGTACGATCCGCTCTGCATCGCCGATGCGCCCCAACGCGATAGCGCGGTCGAGCGTCTCAAGAAGCAACTGCACGCTCCACGCGGCGCGGTTCTCCTCGGAGCCGTCCGTCAATGTCACCTCGTCAGTCTGTTCCGTGGCTTCGCAATGCGGGCATGCCAGATGCTCCCGCGGATAGGGCAACCGGCAATTCGCGCAAAGGCGTAGGACGCCTGTCGTTTTCGAGTGCGCTCTTTCGTCCAGGCCGACGCGGCAGAAAATCAGGTCTTGCGTACCGATGCGCACGCGGTCACCATCGCAAAGAGGTGTCGGCCCGCGGACAACCGAGCCGTTCAGGCGCACGCCGTTACGGCTTCTCATGTCCTCCAGCCGCGGGCCGTCGTCGTCTATGGTGATTCGCGCGTGCTCGCGCGAAACGAGCGGATCCTCTATCGTCAGGTTGCAGTCCAAGCTCCGCCCAATGATTGTCGCGCCGCGCGGTAGATCGAACTCTTGCAGCAGGAACCTGAGCCTGTATCGCACCACGTGCTCCTCGCCCCAAGATGAAATATAACGCGGAAGTTGAGAAATGTTTCTTCAAACGCGCCGTGAATTGATGAAACGCGGACGACGCCGTGGATGAAAGCGTGAAGGAGCAGATTGCGAAGATTTGCCGGGAGATCCTGGCGCCACTCCTCAAGACGGATGGCGGCGAGATGTACCTCGTTCGCTTCGACGGCGACGACATGCACGTTCACCTCGCGGGCACGTGCGCGGGTTGCCCCGGCGCCTCGCTGACAGGCGACAAGGTGATCCTTCCTGCGCTTCGCACCGCCGCGCCGAAGCTCCGCATTGTCTTCACGACGGGCGTCAAGGTTCCCGAGGGAGCCGAGCGATTCTGATCGAGACAAGCAAGATGGTGCGTCGGCGTTCGCGAAGGCGCCGTTACACTGCAACCACAGATGAAGTCGCAGATTTGTTTGGGCCAAAACGCGACACGCCGAGCTCTTCGTGACGACAGCGCGCCTACCGATGGGAGGTTGAAATCCAGCGGGCAACGAAACGCGCCGACGAGCGCACCCTAGACGCTCCCTATGGGACCGCGCCGCTTGCGGCCTGACCCCACCACCCGAGAGCGAGGAGGCCCAGGCGAGATCAGGTCATGCGATACCCGAACTGCCCAGACGTTACGGTCGGCACGATCGGTCGCATGTCTTCATCGTGGAGCTGGCGCGGACGCTTCAGTTCTTTTTGCCGCCACCCGCACCCGCGTCTGCCTTTGCGCGCGGATCGCGTGCTGCGTTCGGGTCCGTGACGCCGTGCTTGGTGACCGCGGCGATCGCCGGGTCGATTGCGAATGGATCGGTCGCTTTGACCATTCGCAGCGACGCGAGGCTCGACAGCGTGCTCTTATCCTCGAGCACCACGCCCACGATGTGCTCATTCGAGCGGTCGACCGCGCGCAGGTGAGTTACCTTGTCTTGCCAATCGGCGGTCGTGCGGTCCAGATCCTGTGAAGCGTCAGCGGCGCGGATTCGCGCGGGCACGCCCATGGCGGCGTTGAGCTTGGTCACGGCGTCCTGGAACGTCGCGCCGAGCGGCCCATCTGCCCGGAGTGGGACCTCGTCGTAGACCTTCCAGAGGTGGTCTTTGATGTAAAAGAAGTACCGCTGCCTTCCGTCCTTGAAGATCTTCTGGATCGCCTCTTCGTTTCTGTACGTGTATTCCCCTTTGAGCGAAGTGACGTCGTAGCCGGTGGGCGTATCGAGGAAGCGCGCGTAGCTTCGCTCCAGGTTCACCTTTCGATTGTCGCGGTCCGCCTCGAGCTGCTGTTGAGCGACGCCGGGCTGCACGCGCATGAGCTGCGGGGCATACTCCTGATCGTAGAGTCCGCCGGGCTTGTTGTACGCATCGGTCACTTCGTCGTGCGTCATCCCCCAGTGGAGTTCCCTCATATTTCTTTCCAGACCGCCCAGGGTCTGCACCGTAGGCGCATCCCCCGCCGGGCGTGCCCCCTTCGGGGGCGCAGCGACGACCGTAACGGCGAGCATGGCACCGGCGACGAATGTTGATGCGGCTAGGGCGGCGCGTTTCATGGCTGAGGCCTCCTCCGAACGGGCCAGTGCGGGTTCGGGCCGCCGAAACCTACCATAGGAACTTCGCACATCGCACGTTGGACGATGCGGCATGCCGTTCGATTCAAATGCCCCGCGTTTCGCCTAGATGAGGACGACGGGTGCCAAGTGAGCCCGCGAGCGCCGTTGGACCGCAAGGCGCCTTCCGGCTAAAGCCTTTTTTGATGCGTTGCCTCGCGACAGCCGCCCTTGCCGCGAGCCTCGCCGCTCTCGCAAGTTGTGGCGCGAAGGTGCCTCGTACGCCTCTGCCACTGTATACCGGTCACACGACTCAGCTTTTCGACGATACCATCGAACCAATGGCGGTCGGATACGACCTTGAGCGAACGGCGCCGCCGATGAACGACATGCATTTGCGGGAGAGGGCTCAGGTCGGAGACGCGGTCGTTCGAGCCCGCGTCGACACCGTGACGGCAAAGGACGGGGACCGGGGCCGAACATGGCAGATTGGCTGCCATACCATCGAGAGGCTCGGCGGCTTTGGCTCGCTCCCTGACGATTTTGCCGTCCGCATTGAACCGAACGGATCGTCAGCCGGCATCATGCGCGCGTTTGGTGGGCGTCTCGTTGGTATGACATTCGTCGCGTTCGTGGCCGGGTTCGCCCGTCCCGAGGCTCCTGGTGAATCGGACCTTCACTTTCATTTCGTGCAGGACGGCAAGGCTCAGGTCGCAGCCGTCCGCTCGGCATTAACGCTTGTGCACTGAGGAGACGGCCCGTGGCGATCGACATCAAGAGCCCAAAGGAGATCGAAGCGATGCGCGTAGTCTGCCGTCTTGCGGCCGCCACGCTACTGGCCGTCGGCGACAAGATCCGCCCAGGAATGAGCACCTTGGAGATCGATCGTCTCGTGCACGAACACACCATTTCGCAGGGTGCGCGCCCTGCCCCGCTCCACTACCGGGGCTTTCCGAAGAGCGTTTGCACCAGCGTCAATGACGTCGTCTGCCACGGTATCCCCGATGGATACACACTACGCAATGGCGACATCGTGAACGTCGACGTCACGCACATCTACGAAGGCTTTCACGGCGACACGAGCGCGACCTTTTACATCGGCACGCCCAGCGTCGATGCACGCCACGTCGTTGAGGTCGCACGCCGAGCGCTAGATATCGGCATCGCTCAAGTGCGCGGTGGCGCGCGGCTCGGGGACATCGGAGGCGCCATTCAGGAGTACGTCGAGTCGGAAGGGTGCAGTGTCGTCCGAGATTTCGTCGGCCACGGCATCGGACGCAAGTTCCACGACGCGCCGCAGGTAAAACATTACGGGAAGCGCGGAACGGGTGAGCGACTGCGCGCTGGAATGACGTTCACGATCGAACCCATGGTCAATCTCGGCGCGTGGGAGGTGAATGTCGATGCGCAGGACAAATGGACAGTGCGCACCAACGACGGCAGCCTGAGCGCCCAATTCGAGCACACCGTTCTTGTCACCCCCGAAGGGTGCGATGTGCTGACAGCCCGGTCGCACCCGCTCCGCGGAAGTGAAAACGTCTCAGCACTCTTCGTGGCGTAGGCAAATCAGCGTTCATGCTTTGACCCCGAGAAGCTCCGCCGCGGCCCGACGGGCGGCCTCCCCCACTTTGATTCCTCCGATCATTCGGGCGACTTCGTCGACACGTTCGCTCGCCGCGACACGTCGGACACTGGTATGGGTGCGTCCACGCGTCTCGTTCTTGTCCACGACGAAGTGCGCGTCCGCCAGCGCAGCGATCTGTGGAAGGTGTGTGATACATAGGACCTGGCGGTGCCGCGCAATGTCCGCGATGGCGTGGCCGATGACTTCCGCGATCGCTCCGCCGACTCCGGCATCGACCTCGTCGAAAACATAGGTACCCGCAGGCCCCTGCCCCGCAAGTACCCGCTTGAGCGCGAGCAACGCGCGCGACAACTCGCCTCCACTTGCGATCTTGCGCAACGCCCGCGGTTCCTCGCCACGGTTGGGCGCGATTAGAAACTCGACCCGATCGACACCCGTGCGCGTCAAGCGCGCCCCGTCGACGAGCAGCGCTTCACCCGAAGCCGCGGTGGGCGAAACGTCCACGACGACCCTCGCACGGCCCATCCCGAGCTGCGAAAGCTCACGACCAATCGCGTCAGCGAGCTTCTCTGCGGCATCGCG
>JALYHX010000519.1 GCA_030776305.1 Myxococcota bacterium | reverse complement strand
GGAGATGACCCTTGACGCATACGGTACCGTCTTGCTCCTGCGGGTCCTTCGGAACCGTGTCACGGTCGCCCAGATGCTGCCCGTGCGAATTGCCTGCGAAGCGCTCCACTTAAGCGTACCAGGTGGGTTCGTGGTGTCGGATACAGCCACGGCGGTGTTGCTGGAAGCACGCTGCGAAGTCCCGCTACGTGACGGCCTCGTGGCATCGATCGCACGCAAGTGGCTCGTCATGCGCGCTCATGCCGCGTACATTGCGCTGGCCGCACTCGTCGGTTTCTCGGCATTGGCCAACCTGGCGATTGGGCCCGTGGCCGTAGGCCGGCTACCTTGGATCGTCCTCGTATCCGCGCCCGTTCCGCTGGGCGCGTCTTGGATGGTGGGCGCGGGGCTTCTCGGTCGATCGACGTTCGCGACGCTGCACGCGCTGCTTCTGCGCTTGCCGTCACGGCGGTTGGGCAGCTGGCTCAAAGCAAGACGAACCGAGGCGGTGACGACTGACGCCCAGGTTGCTCGCCTGCACGCCGCGGGACCCGCAACGGCCATTGCAACACTCGCGTTCCTTGGATGCTGGTGCGTCGAGGCGCTCGAGACGGCACTGCTGTTGCGCCTGGTGGGCATCGTCATCCCCCTTGGCGCCATCATGGCCGTCGAGGCGGGCCTCTCGCTGTTGCGTTCGATTGTCGTCTTTGCACCTTCGGGCTTGGGGGTCACCGACCTGGGATACGCAACACTCCTTCCGATGTTGGGAGGAGCCCCGGCAACCGCGGCAGCGTTCGTATTGCTCAAACGAACGAAAGAGCTCGTTTGGGTGATGGCGGGTTACGCGATCCTGAGCTTTCTGAGGGGCGCGCGAGGATACCGGCGGCTCGCTTCCAGGGCGATCTAACGTAAGGCACCGACCGCGCAATGCATTCGCCGGCCCGGGGAGGGTACGCTCTTGGCGAGGAGGTTGCATCAATGTGCACGCGCTGGGTGTGGGCCGTGATCGCCCTTGCGGAGTGCTCGAGTCGGGGCTCCTGCGGACGCATACCCGATCCGGGGGGGGCCGACCCAGTCTGCATGGATTGGGCAATTCATTACTGCGGTCGCTTGGCATTCTGTGCGCCGGTATCCCTGCAGATCGGCTATGGGGATGTCTCGCGATGCATCGAACGAAATAAGCCCGTTTGCTCCTCGGCGCTGAGAGCACGCAACACCGGCGCGAGTCTGACAAGCATGGCGGCGTGCGCCCACGCGTACGAGTCGGCGAGCTGCGACGACGTCGTCGTAGCCAAGCCCCCGGAAGCCTGCAACGTACCGGGTTCGCTGGCACCCGGCTCTGCGTGCGGCGACGACTCCCAATGCGCCGGCCTCAGCTCGTATTGCAAGATTGCCGCAGACCGGAACTGTGGAGTTTGCGCGAAGAGGGGACCCGTCGGGGCAGCCTGCGATAGTGCCAGGGACTGCCAGTATGGTCTCGTGTGTTTCTTCACCTGCATCGCTCCGGTCGTACTCGGCGCACCGTGCGATGGAATGACCCGACAGTGTCCAGAGACCCTGGTGTGTTTCAACTATACGTGCGCCTCGCCTGGGGAGCGCGGTGATTCATGCGATCCGCGCGCGGACAATTGCGACGGTGACCACGGTTTGTATTGCCAACCGCAAGAAAAGGTATGTGCGCCCTATGCGATCGTCGAAGTCGGAGCCCCTTGCGGCACCGGCACGATATGCAAATCCGGCAGTTGCGTGAGCGCGACATGTATTGCAAATGCGACCGACGGTGCCAGTTGCGACGGGAGGTCGGGCCCCGCCTGCGAGGCGCCCGCCCGATGCGTCGACAATCGCTGTCTAGGGCCCGATCCCTCCGTGTGCCAGTGACGTCTGGAGAATCAGCGCGCGAATCGCGCCGAGAGCGCGTTCACCAGCGTCCCCATTTTAGACTGTTCCGGTACGACGTGCGGCGGCACGCCCAGCTGAATGAGAGCCCGCGCGCACGTAGGGCCAATGGCGCCCACCACGACGCGCTCCGTCATTGCGCTCGCCATCGCGTCCCGCAGCGCCATGCTATCGGCCACTGCGAACAAGTGGCGTGCTTGCACCTGCGTCGTGAACGCGACCGCGTCGACCTCCCCTCTCACGATGGTTTCCACAAGGGCGCGCAGTGGCCCGAGGTCTTCCGGCAGCGCCCACGCGTACGGGCGCACCTCGACCACGCGTGCTCCCCTTCGCGCGAGCGCACCGACGATATCGCTGTTACCGCCACCGTCGTGGACGAAGACAACATCGTGAGCACCCACGTCGATGCCATCGAGCGCCGCGAGCAACTCCTTCGACGTATGCGGAGCTTCGGCGCGCACATGCACCGGTAG
>JALYHX010000518.1 GCA_030776305.1 Myxococcota bacterium | reverse complement strand
CACGCGCGCGAGCTTCGATCCGCGCCGCCATCTCGCGTACCGCGGAGAGGTTGCGCTCGCGCTTTGCATCGCTCAACGCTTCGCGCTGTTCGAGCATCTCCATCAGAAACCCGGGTTGAGCTTTCGGCTCCTTGCCCTCTTGCACCTCGATGCCGGCGAGCTTGAAGAGGGCCTCGGCGCGGCGGAGTGGATCGCGAACGATGCGCCACGCCTCATTGGCCTCAACCGCCTTCGACAGCGCCGCCAGACGCTGCATCTGTCCGACCCCCACGAACTTGTCCGGGTGAAGCGCGCGCGAGAGCTCACGGTGCGCTCGCGCGACGGCGCCGAGATCGACGTCAAAAGCGCGCGCAATTCCGAGCGTTGCGAAGGGGTCCACTATACGCCGAAGCTACTGCCGCAACCGCAGCCGCTTTTTTCCTGAGGATTGGCGAACTTGAAGCCCTGACGCATCAACGTCTGCTCCCAGTCGAGCACCGTTCCGTTAAGGTAGAGCAAGCTCTTCGGGTCCACGACGACGCGGATCGGAGTTTGGTCGCTCGCCACGAAGTCGAAGACTCGATCGCGCGCGTGAGGCGGACCATCATTGAATTCGATCACGTAGGAGAAGCCAGAGCAGCCGCCACCGCGCAGACCCAACCGTAGGCTGGCACCGGGCGTTCCTCGCTTTTTCAGCTGGCGCGCGATGGCATCGACCGCCTGCGCGGAGACCGAAATACTCGGCGCGCGCGATGGATCTGCGTGGCCGGTATCGTGTGTTGTTTCCATTCCAGGCTCACTTCTTGGCGTCGGCCCCGGTCGAGGAGCGTCGCTCTGCTTGCTTCTTGCGATAATCGGCGATGGCGCTCTTGATTGCGTCCTCAGCCAAGACCGAACAGTGAATTTTCACTGGGGGCAAGTTCAGCTCCTCGACGATCTGTGAGTTTTTGATCGCCTCGGCCTCGTCGACGGTCTTGCCTTTGATCCACTCAGTGGCCAGCGAAGAGCTCGCAATGGCGGACCCGCAGCCAAACGTCTTGAACTTTGCGTCCTCGATGACGCCCCGCTCGTCCACCCTGATCTGCAGGCGCATGACGTCGCCGCACGCCGGAGCCCCGACCAATCCCGTGCCTACTTGCGGATCGCTCTTGTCGAGCGTGCCGACGTTGCGGGGATTCTCGTAGTGTTCGATGACCTTGTTGCTATATGCCATGGTTCTTTTTCGCTGGTTGAATGTGTTTCAATCCGTCAAGGCCCCCGGACCCTAGTGAGCCGCCCATTCGATGCTCTTCAGGTCGATGCCCTCGTTGTGCATCTCCCAGAGGGGAGAAAGTTCCCGCAGACGCTCGACCTTTTCAACGACGAGATCGGCAACATAGTCCACTTCTTCCTCGGTATTGAATCGGCCCAAACCGAATCGGATGCTCGAATGCGCGAGCTCGTCGCCCACCCCCAGAGCCCGCAGCACGTAGCTCGGTTCCAGGCTCGCCGATGTACACGCCGAGCCCGAGCTGACGGCCACGTCTTTGATCGCCATCATCAGGCCCTCCCCCTCGACGAAATTGAAGCTGAGGTTGAGGTTCCCGGGCAGACGATGCTCGACCGATCCGTTGATGTATACCTCGTCGAGTCGCCCCATGATTCGATCGCGAAGTCGCTCGCGTAGACTGACCAGACGCGCACATTCACTCTGCCCCTCGCGCGCCATGATGTCGCACGCCTTTCCGAAGCCGACGATGAGAGGTACCGGCAATGTTCCGGAGCGCATCCCCCGCTCGTGGCCCCCGCCGTCCATCTGCGCGACGAGGCGCACGCGCGGCCTACTACGCCGCACGTACAGCGCTCCGATGCCTTTTGGCCCATAGATCTTGTGGGCCGTGAGCGATGCGAGGTCGACGTTCGCCTTCTGTACGTCGAAATCGACCTTGCCGATGCCTTGCACCGCATCCGAATGGAAGAGCACTCCACGCTCGCGCGTGATCCTGCCGATCTCTTCGAGAGGCTGCACCGTTCCAATCTCGTTGTTGGCGAGCATCACACTCACGAGGATTGTCTTTTCTTTGATCGTCCTCTTGATGTCGTCGGGGTCGACGCGCCCATCCTTGGCGACGTCCAAGTAGGTGACCTCGTATCCTTGCTTCTCCAGACGCTTGCACGTGTCGAGCACCGCCTTGTGCTCGGTCGTGGTCGTGATGATGTGGTTACCCTTGTCCTTGTAGAATTCCGCAACACCTTTGATCGCCAGGTTGTCGCTCTCCGTCGCGCCGCTCGTGAACACAATTTCTTTGCTGTCCTTGGCGCCGATGAGCTTTGCGATCCGCTCTCTGGCTTGGTCCACCCCCTCTTCGGCCTCCCATCCGAACTGGTGGTTGCGGCTCGCTGCGTTGCCGAATTTGGTCGTAAAGTAAGGGAGCATCTCCTCGAGCACGCGTGGGTCGACTTGCGTGGTCGAGTGGTTGTCCATGAAAATGGGAATCTTGATTGCCATTACGCTTACCGAGCGCGGAATCCGAGCACGAGCTCGGGTACGTCGGTCTCCTTGTCGTGCAGGTCGCAGCAGTTGCATGCGGAGAGAAGCCGTTGGGGATCGCATACGTCGCACGTGTCGAGGTAGCGCAAGCTCGCCTGAAGGTCGCGCTCGAGCGCCTCGAGACGCCGTTTCTGATCGTGCGTCTCCTCCAGCTTGCGCGCATACACCTCGCGCATTCGTTTCATCGCCCCCGGGGCGCTCTCGACTCGCTCCCATTCGCTGACGATCGTCTGGATGTCGCCCAGGCTGAATCCCATCTCCTGCAGCTTGCCGATCCAGCGAATGCGCAAAAGCGCTTCTCTGCCGTAGAGCCGAAAGCGCCCCTTCGAGCGAGCTGCGGGCGTGATCAGGCCGAGCTCCTCGTAAAGATGAATGGCGCGGACGGTCTTTCCGGTGTCCCGCGCTAGGTCGCCGATCTGCATGAACTCACGCCGCTCGCGAGCCTCATCCAGGGAGCGCAGCACGGCACCGTCGGAGGGACCGTATGGCCGCCGGTCGGGCGAGGAGGGCTGTGAGGCCGCCGATCGAAGCATAGGCAGGCGATGATGGGACATTGTGTGTCTCGTATTCGTACCTTACAGTCTTACGTGCGGGTACGAGTTTACGCAAGGGGGCTCTCAGCGGCTGCGGCCCGTAGCGCGAATGCGAGACCAGCCCGCACGCCTGGGCTTTTGGTTACTCTTTGTCCAAGCCCAGCAGTCGCTGTCCCAAGCGGACGATGGTGAGGCCAAGCGCGACCATACCTAACCCGGCGAGCGCATGTGCCAACACCAGCGACGCGGTCACGACCGGTGCCAACGGGGCCCCGGGTGCAGTCCTGACTCCGAGCGCCACTCCAACGATGGCAAAGACGAAACCGATCGCAACACTCGCGAAACCGGCACGTTGGCGGACGATTCGCGCTTCCAGTTGCGGAGGCGGACTTGCCATCGGCTGGCGCTCGGTCCGACGCCAAAACAGGGAAGCAAGAAAGGACTTGGCCAACGGAGCGACGCCGGA
>JALYHX010000517.1 GCA_030776305.1 Myxococcota bacterium | reverse complement strand
GCTCTGAAAGAGCTCGACGAGTGACGCCGTCGTGTACGCGGTATTCCCGAGCGTGAAAGACCCGTTCGGGAAATGCTGCTTCGTGCCTGCGATGAGCGCCTGCACGTGGCCCAAGGTGCTCGCCTTGGAGGGTTTCGACGTGATGTTAGACATAACACTATCTCTCCTTTCTCGAGGGCGCACATCGCCGGGATGGCGAACCGCGCGGGGCAGGTGCTCCGAGCGGCGGTGCCTTTGTTTCATCTCCCTCAATGATGCAGTCCGGCGCCGATTCGCGATTCGCCGCCTGACGGGGAGAAATCGACCGGGGGCGTCTTTTTTTGTGGGCCGCTGTGGGAGAGACCGGGCGTTCGGGCGACGGGCGAGGTTGGTTTAAGGAGGGGAGACAGGAAAGGAGACGGATTTGGCATCGAACGGCTTGTTTGTGCCCACCTTGATCGCCCGCTCCGCATAGCCTCGACGATCGTGGACAAGAAGGCCCTGTCCGAGCGCGATGTCTGCACGAAGTTCATCTCGCCCGCGATTGAGAGGGCGGGCTGGGACATGCACATGCAGCTCCGCGAGGAGGTCTACATCACGCATGGGCGCATTCTCGTCCGCGGGCGGATGACCAAGCGCGCTGCGGGCAAGCGCGTCGACTACATTCTCTATTACAAGCCCAACATCCCGATCGCGATCATCGAGGCCAAGGACAACAACCACCGCGTCGGCGACGGCATGCAGCAGGCGCTCGAATACGCCGAGATGATCGATGTGCCCTTTGTGTACTCGTCGAACGGCGACGCCTTTCTTGCGCACGACCGAACTGGCCAGGCTGGAGTCGTCGAGCAAGAGCTGAGTCTCGAGAAATTCCCATCGCCCAAGGAGCTGTGGCGGCGTTATTGCGCCTACCGGGGGCTAACCCCCGAAATCGAGGCCGTCGTCGCGCAGGACTACTACTTCGACCCCGGCTCGGAAAAGAAGGCGCGCTACTACCAGCTCAACGCCGTCAACCGCGCCGTCGAAGCCGTTGCCAAGGGACGGAACCGGCTCGTTCTCGTCATGGCGACAGGCACCGGGAAGACGTACACGGCGTTCCAGATCATCTGGCGGCTTTGGAAGGCCGGCGTGAAGAAGCGCATCCTCTTCCTCGCCGACCGGAACATCCTCGTCGACCAGGCCAAGACGAACGACTTCAAGCCGTTCGGCAAGGCGATGACGAAGATTCGCAACCGCAAGGTCAACAAGGCATTCGAGATTTACCTCGCGCTCTACCAGGCAATCTCCGGCACGGACGAGCAGGCGGACATCTTCAGGCAATTCTCGCCCGACTTCTTCGACCTCATCGTCGTCGACGAATGCCACCGCGGGAGTGCCGCCGACAACTCGGCCTGGCGTACGATTCTCGACTACTTCTCGTCGGCGACGCACATCGGACTGACGGCGACGCCCAAAGAGACCGCCGACGTCTCCACGACCCACTACTTTGGCGAGCCCATCTACACGTACTCGCTCAGGCAAGGCATCGAGGATGGCTTTCTCGCCCCGTACAAGGTCGTGCGCGTCGACCTCGATCGGGACCTTGCCGGGTGGCGTCCCGAGAAAGGCAAACGCGACAAGCATGGCGAGGAGATCAAGGACCGCATCTACAACCAGCGCGACTTCGACCGCTCCCTCGTTTTGGAGCAGCGAACGACACTCGTTGCGCGAAAGGTGACCGAGTTTCTCAAGGCGACCGATCGCTACGACAAGACGATCGTCTTCTGCGAGGACATCGACCATGCAGAACGCATGCGCTCGGCGCTCGTCAACGAGAACGGCGATCTCTGCGTCCAGAACCGCAAGTACGTGATGCGGATCACCGGCGACAACCCGGAGGGCAAGGCGGAGCTCGACAACTTCATCCACCCCGAGGAGCGCTACCCGGTCATCGTCACGACTTCGAAGCTCCTGTCGACCGGCGTCGACGCGCAGACCTGCAAGGTCATCGTCCTCGACCAGAACATCAAGTCGATGTCGGAGTTCAAGCAGATCGTCGGTCGCGGCACGCGGGTCAACGAGGACTTCGGCAAGCTATTCTTTACGATCATCGATTTCCGCAAGGCCACCGAGCACTTCGCGGATCCCGACTTCGATGGCTTGCCCGAGCAGGTGTACGAGCCGGAGCCCGGCGACAGCCTCGCTCCCCCCGACGATCCAGGGGACGGCTTGCCCTCGTTGATCGTCGAGGTGGACGACATCGGCGCGGGGGCCGACGGGATCGCACAGGACTTCGAGGCCGAAGACGGTGGCGGCAAGAGGGTGAAGTACGTGGTCGCGGATGTCCCGGTGTTCGTCGTGGCCGAGCGGGTGCAGTACTACGGTAAGGATGGGAAGCTCATCACGGAGTCGCTCAAGGACTACGTTCGCAACGCCGTTCGCGAGGAGTACGCGTCGCTGGACGCGTTTTTGAAGAGCTGGTCAGAGGCGGACCGCAAGCGCGCGGTCGTGCAGGAGCTTGAGGGGCGTGGCGTCTTTTTCGAGGAGCTCGCGCGGGAGGTCGGCAGGGATTTCTCGGCGTTCGATCTGGTGTGCCATATCGCGTTCGATCGACCGCCGCTGACTCGCAAGGAGAGGGCGAGCAATGTCCGGCGAAAGGATTACTTCACGAAGTACGGCGAGGCTGCGCGAGCGGTGCTGGATGCGCTGCTCGACAAGTACGCGAACGAAGGCGTCGACGACATCGAGGACATTCAGATGCTCAAGGTGCGGCCGCTGAGCGGCTTTGGGACGCCGATTGAGATTCTGGAGCGCTTCGGGGGGAAGGACGCGTACGTGAAGGCGGTGCGGGAGCGCGAGGAGGTTCTC
>JALYHX010000516.1 GCA_030776305.1 Myxococcota bacterium | reverse complement strand
ATGACCGCCCTGCTCGCCGCGTGCGGCATGGGCCTCTTCGGCGGACTCTTTCCAGCAGTGCGCGCAGCGAGAACGTCGCCACTCAAGGCGATTCGGGCCTGAGGATCACTTCGACCCACGCGACGAGGCTGCCCGCTTCAAGCTCTTCGACCCCTCCGGCGCACGCCGTCTCGCCGACTCGCGTGGCTTCGCGCGTATCGATCGCGATGCTCCACATCTTCCCTAGTGCGGCGCCGGGAAGCGCGAATGCCACCGACTCGCGTTCGCCGTTCATCATGACCAAGAGCGACCGACGATGCTCGAAGGACGAACCCTGCACCGCGCCCGCGTCGAGACGGAAGGCAATCGCGGCCTCTGCCGGGGCCGCCCAATCTTCCGCGCTCATCTCGATGCCGTCGATGCGCAACCAGACGATGTCCTTGCAGCTAGCCCCTGGACTCGGTACGCCACGCAAGAACTCTCGGCGGCGAAGGACCGAATGCTCCTTTCGGAACCGAGCAAGCGTCCGCACGAATTCGAGCATCTCACGCGCGTGCACGTCGAGGTGCCAGTCGATCCAAGTCAGCTCGGAGTCGTGACAGTACGGGTTGTTGTTGCCGCGTCGGGTGCGCCATAGCTCATCCCCCATCGCCAACATCGGCGTCCCCTGCGAAACGAAAAGAGTCGCCATGAAGCTCCGGGCCAGCGTACGGCGCGCGGCGAGCACTGCCGGGTCGCCCGTTTCCCCTTCGACACCGCAATTCTGGCTGGTGTTCTCGTCGAGGCCGTCCTTGTTGTTTTCGCCGTTCGCTTCGTTGTGCTTCTTCTCGTAGCTGACGAGATCCCGCAACGTGAAGCCGTCGTGAGCCGTGACGAAGTTGATACTCTGCTCTGGAAGGCGACCGTCGTCTTCGAAGAGATCGCTCGAACCGCTGAGGCGATAGCCTAGATCGGCGACGAACTTGGGCCCGCCTCGCCAGAATTCGCGCACCGTATCGCGGTACCGCCCGTTCCACTCGTTCCAGAGCACGGGAAAGTTTCCCAGCTGGTAGCCCCCGGGCCCGAGGTCCCAGGGCTCTGCGATGAGCTTGACACCCGAGAGCACTGGGTCCTGGTGGACCGCCGAAAGGAATGCCGCCCGCGGATCGAAGTCGCCCCTGCGGTTGCGAGCGAGCGCCGGCGCAAGATCGAATCGAAAGCCGTCGACGCGCATGTCCCGAACCCAGTACCGCAGACTGTCTGCAACGAGCTTGATGACTTGCGGCTGGTTGGCATCGAGCGTGTTGCCACAGCCGGTGTAATCGACATTGCGTCGCAGATCCTCCTGGAGGAGGCGATAGTGGACACGGCTGTCGATCCCACGCAGGGACACGGTGGGTCCCAGCTCATCGCCCTCGCAGGTGTGGTTGTAGACGACGTCGAGGATGACCTCGATTCCTACGGCGTGCAGCCGCTTGATCATCTCCTTGAACTCGATCACCGCGTCGCCCCCGGGCGTGGCGAAGCGCCGGTCGGGAGCGAAGAATGCCATCGTGTTGTACCCCCAGTAGTTCGTCATTCCGCGCGCCGCGACGGCTGGCTCTGTGAGCGACTCGTGGACCGGCATGAGCTCCAAAGTGGTGACGCCGATGGACAAGAGATGAGCGATTGCGGCGTCGGAGGCGAGACCGGCGAACGTCCCTCGTTGCCGCTCGGGTACGAGCGGGTGGCGTTTGGTGAATCCCTTGACATGGAGCTCGTAGAGGACGGTCGCTCCCCAAGGTACGCGCGGCGGCCTCTCTCCTCCCCAATCGAAAGTATCGTCCACGACGATTGCCTTCACCTTGGCCCACGCGTCGTCGCGCGTGTCGAGCACGAGATCGTCCTTCCCGTGGTCGCGTGGATATCCGTAAATCGGACCGCGCAGATCGATGGCCCCGTCGAGGGCGCGCGCATAAGGATCCACCAGCAGCTTGTTCGAATTGAAGCGGTGGCCCTCGCGGGGAGCATAGGGGCCGTGCACACGCCAGCCGTAGCGTTGTCCAGGGCGTACCCAGGGCGCCCGCATGTGCCAGACGTGAGAAGTGCGCCAGGGCACGCCGATCCGCGTTTCGCCGCCCTGCGCGTCGAAGAGGCACAGTTCGACGGCGGTGGCGTGCTCGCTGAACAACGCGAAGTTCACGCCCCGCCCATCCCAGGTCGCGCCGAGCGGGTCGGCGGTTCCACGCTCGATCATTCCCGCGGTCATCGGTGTGGGGGCGTTGCCTCGCAATCCAAGGGTCGTTACGGACCGATATTGCCAGCTATCGGCCCGAGACGTCGACGAGACCGCGGATCTGCACGAAGCGGGCGGCCAAGTGCCCGTCGACGGCCAGGTCTTCGATCGGTCGTGGCA
>JALYHX010000515.1 GCA_030776305.1 Myxococcota bacterium | reverse complement strand
GCCCAAAATGCGCAGCCCGAATTCGACATTCAGTCGGTCGGTGGCTCGGCGGAGGATCGACTCCTTGCGCGCGCCGAGGCCCTCCTTGGTCTTCGCCCAGCCAAGAGCCTCGTCGACGAGTGGCGAGTATTGCTTGAGCTGTGCCGACGCCATGATGAGCGACGGGTTGGTCGTCGCGTCGCGAGGTTTGAATTTCCCAATCGCGTCGATGTCACCCGTGTCGGCGACGATGACTGTCATCTGAGAGAGTTGCTCGAGCAGCGATGCGTTCATGACACTGTCAGCATATCGTAACCCCGCGCGAGCGCCGTCGCTAAACTCGGGCTGCCCTCGTCCACCCGCGCCCAACCGTGCCCAACCATCTCGGAAATATCGAACGCCGTCTTGCGCTCGTCATTCTGGTGACCGCGCTGCTTCCGCTGGCGAGCGCGATGCTACTCGCTTACTGGCTGCTCAATTACGCGTCGTCGGTTTGGCTTCGGCCCGAGGTCGAGCAAGAGCTTCAGCATGGAATCGAGCTCTACAAGGCGTATGTACGCGTCGTCAAAGAGGACATGAAGGATCAGACCGCCGCCATGGCCGGAAGCCAGGCGCTGCGGGAGGTCGTTCTAAAACACGACGCGACTGCGTCCGCACATGTCCTGCAAGGGCTCTTCGCAGGCCACAACCAGCTCGTCTCGCTCACGGTCGAGGACGAGAGCAATCGGACGATTGCCGAGCAGGACCGCGGACGCTCGCTCGACGAGGGAACCGAGCGCAAGCTGGAGGTGCGGCGCGGGCTCGGCGCGAACGGCGGAGCGCCAACCCTCGTCGCGACGTTCGCATTTGACCGGCGCTACGAGCAGGAGCTCGAGCGAGCGGGGGATGTGCACGACGCGTATGCGCAGCTCCAGAAGGAGCGCGCGCGAATTTATGCCGGCTATTATGAGGCATTCGCCGTTTTGTTGGGCATCACGGTGGTCGCGACCGTGGTGCTTGGGTTCTTCTTGGCGCGCGGCATCACGCGACGCATCAATCGTATCGCGACCGCAATCCACGCGGTCACGGCGGGCGACCTCAACGTGCGCGTTCCGGTGACGGGCTCCGACGAGCTGGCGGACCTCGCGCGGGTCTTCAATCGCATGCTGAGCGAGATGCAGCACTCGCGCGCTCGAATCGAGTATTTGCAGCGGATCGGTGCGTGGCAGGAAATGGCGCAGCGACTGGCGCACGAGATCAAGAACCCGCTCACACCGATCCAGCTCGCGGTGCAGGAATGCCACCGCAAGTACGGCGGAGAGGATCTGCACTTTCGTGCGCTGCTGGACACGACGCTGGAGATCGTCGAGGAGGAAGTGGGAACGCTGCGACGCCTGGTCGGTAATTTTTCGAATTTCGCGCGCCTCCCCCACGCCGAGCTCTTCGTTGCCAGCTTGCGCGATTTCTTGCGCGAGTGTTCGGAACAGCTCAGCCATCTCGGCGCGGAGCTTGCGGAGGACGGCGGAGAGGACGTGATCGTCGCACCAGACGTCGACGTGCGCTGGGAGTTGCCGGTCGAACCATTGCCAATCGCGATCGACCGTCAAATGTTCCGGCGCGTACTCGTGAACCTGGTGCGCAACGCCGTCGAAGCGATCCGCGACACACGTCCAGCGTTGAATGACGGGGCACCGCGTGGCCATGTGCTCGTACGCGCCGAGCAAGGTGCGGAAGGTATCGCGGTGATCGTGGAGGACGACGGACCAGGCGTGCCCGAGGCGTCGCAGGAGAGAATCTTCGATCCTTACTTCACGACGAAGCCCGACGGTACCGGGCTTGGCCTGGCGATCGTCAAGAAGGTCGTCGTCGAGCACAATGGAGCGATCACGGTCAATCGCGGCGCGCGTTTGGGGGGAGCCGCGTTCGTCGTGGAGCTTCCGTTCCCGCACTCGGTGGCCATCGTTGCAGCGGAAGAGGGCGACGTTGGAGGGGCACTGTCGAATCGTGCTATCGCATCGAGACGATGATTGGCGACTCCTCGTCGGACAAGCTCCGACCACGCGCGGGTGTCTCCGGGAATCCGTCGTCCCGATCGACCCTCGGCGTGCTGGGGCTCGTTCTCATGCTCCTGGCTGGGTTCGGGCTATTGCCACGGGTGCTGCGTCAACACCATGGAGCGAGCGTGGGGCGCGACGCACCGGACTTTGCACTACCACTGGTCGCAAATGCCAGCTCCGTCGGCGAGAGCAAGCCGACATTGAGCTTGACCGAACTTCGCGGTCGAGCCGTCTTGCTCGACTTCTGGGCGACCTGGTGCGAACCCTGCCGAATACAGGCTCCGATTGTCGACCAGGTCGCGCGGCGGTGGAGTGGGCGTGGTCTCGTCGTCGTCGGGATCAATACCGACACGTCTGATCAAGGCGATCCGCGAGCCTTCGCCCTGTCGCGCGGTTTGAGCTATCCCATCGTCCGCGACGACGTAGGCGCGGCGTCGCGCGCGTACGAGGTGGAGGATTTGCCGACGCTCGTGGTGGTGTCACGCACCGGGAAGGTCGTCGCCGTACGAACGGGCGTTACAGATGATGGGGAGATCGAGCGGTTGGTGAGGCAGGCGCTCTAGGATTCATTCACAAAATGCAAAAGAGCCTGGATGGTTTTCGTAGAGCCCAAGCGAGGCCGTCGGCGGCGATGAGGAGCCGCACTCACGTGCGGTGACGATTCCCGACGGCGGCATCGCGCCCGGGATCGGCGAAAAACACCGATGGCTCCCTCACCGGCCGATGACGAAATAACGCCGGCGCCCGCTCGGCGCGTGCACGCTGACGTCGACTTCGGCATCGAACGCCTCGCGCAAACGTTCCGGAGTCATGACCTCCGTGGGACTCCCCGAGGCGATGGCGTGACCCTCTCGAAGGAGAAGAACCTGCGAGGCCAGATGGGCAGCCGCTTCGAGCTCGTGGAGCGCGACGACGCATGCGAGCCGATCACGACCAGCGACCTCGGCAAGGAGATCGTAGAGATCCAGGCGGTGTCGCACATCGAGAAACGCTGCCGGCTCGTCCAGCAAAAGCACGCGCGGCCGTTGTGCGAGCGCCCGGGCCAGCGCTACGCGACGCTGCTCACCGCCGCTCAGTTCCTCCACCCGGCGATCGGCGACGCGGCTGAGATCGCACTGGTTGATCGCTTCGTCGATGACCGCTCGGTCCTCGGCCACCTCTCGCATCCAACGCCCCTGGTGGGGCGCGCGGCCCATGGCAATGACATCGCGCACTCGGAAGCCAAGGGCGACAACCTCGCTTTGTGGCACGAACGCGACAATGCGCGCGAGGAGCCTGCGGTCCATCCGGCGCACGTTTCGGCCCCCGACGTGAACCTTCCCGGCGGTCGGTTGGACGAGCCCCGCCGCAATCTTCAGCAACGTCGACTTGCCTGAGCCGTTGGGGCCCAGCAGGGCCACAAGCTGCCCCTGCGCGACGTGTAGACTCACACCCTCGAGGGCGGGGTAGGCCGCCCGAGGATAACGTGCCGAGACGTGTTCGATCGACAGCGCCGCGTTGGCGCGTATCGCTGACGGTCCGGGTTCGCTCGCTTCTGTCACGTGGACTTCACGCGTTGGTGTATCCTCGTAGGGTACGAGAGCTCGCAGCCGCCGCGAGCAAGGAGAAATCTTGGAGTCGAAGCCCGAGGAAGCAACTGCGCCTTCCGATCGTCCGCGTCGGATCATCAAGCGTTACTCCAACCGGAAGCTTTATGACACGAAGGACAGCCGATACGTGACGCTCCTCCAGATCGCCGAGATGGTGCGTAGCGGCGAAGAGGTGCAGATCATCGACAACAACACGAAAGACGACCTGACTGAAATCACGCTCGCGCAGATCATCTACGAAGAACAAAAGGCCCATTCGCGGAGCGTTCCGCTCCAAACGCTCAAGGAGCTCATCCACACCCGGACCGAGAAGGTCCTCGAGAATCTCCGTGAAGGCCCGATCGGGCGCCTGATTCCTGGTGGCGTCGGTGCCAAGGGGGGCGAGGAGAAGGTCGAAATGACTCAAAAGGACAAGCCGACGCTGGTGGATCAAGCCAAAGAGAAACTTGAAGAAATGCAGCATCAGCTCGACGAACGCATCCGCGCGATCCTGCCGACCTTCCGACCGCTCCAGCAGCTCCAACAGGAAGTGCGGAGGCTGAACGAGCGTTTAGATGCAATCGAGCGCAAGCTCGGCGCCCCTCCGCCGCAGGACCCCTGACCCTGACGGCGAGTGGCGTCGTGCTTATTACGGAATAGGGTACCGCGTTGGCTGTTCGATTAGCGGAACCCTAGCCCGAGGCGAACGCGATGCCCGTTTCCCCCCCGATTGCCGGTGGCAAGCCTGATCCGTTTACGGACGAGGCGATGACGCACCTCGATGCCCTGTATGGCGTTGCCTGCAAGCTGACTCGCAATCCTACCGAGGCCGAAGACCTCGTTCAGGACGCCCTCGTGAAGGCGATGCGTGGACGGCAGCAGTTCCAAGCGGGAACGAATCTCAAGGCGTGGCTCTTCCGGATCCTGACGAACACGTTCATCAACAAGTATCGCCGTGGAGGACTCGAGCGCGCCATCCTCGAAGGACCGGACGCCGATCCGCTCGCTGACGGTTGGGTGAGCGCTAGCACGATGCGTCAGCTCCGCGATCCGGAGACTTTTGCCCTGATGCCCATGGTCGAGGGGGAGATTCGGCAGGCGCTCGATGCCCTGCCCCCAGAATTCCGACTTGCAGTCGTGCTCTGCGACGTCGAGGAGTTTTCCTACGAGGAGATCGCTGGAATCATGGGGTGCCCCATCGGCACCGTGATGAGCCGCCTGCACCGCGGGCGCAAGCTGTTGCAACGCACCCTATACAATCACGCGCTTGCGCTCGGCATCGTGAAGGGCGAGGAGCGCGTTGGCGACACGCACACTCGCGCGTCAATGCATTCGGCTGAACGACCTGCGCGCCCGACGGCGAGCCTCGACGCATACCGCGCGCGAAAGCGAGCTGCGGGATGACGATGATTCACGAGTGCCGTGATCGATCGAGCAGGCTCGGCTCGTACCTGGACGGTGAGCTCGAGGCTTCGAAGATCATCGACATCGACGAACATATCGCCGCCTGTGAAACCTGTCGTGAGGAGGCGAGGCTGCTTCAGGCGATGCGCGGCTCCCTCAAGCGGGTCGTGCGGACGGCAGCGCCGACCGGCCTTCACGAGCGAATCGGTACGGCGATGGCAGCTGAACGCGTGCGTGAGGACACGCGGACGAGTGGCGATGACGATGCATTCGGGCGCACGGCCGCGCCGTTGTCGTGGCGCACGATGGTGCCACTCGCGACCGCGGCAGCGCTTGCGCTGATGTGGGGTGCGGCAACGCGAAGTCCGAAGCCGGCGCCTGGTGAGGCACGCGCCGGGTTCGGTGACGACTTGTTGGCGGAGCTGGTGGCGCAGCACTCTCAGCCGCTGCCGCCCGAGACTACGGATCGTGAGGCAGTTCGTCGCTTCGAACGGTATATCGGGGTACCCGTTCGCCCAGCGAGCTTCGAGCGTGCCGGAGCCCGCCTCGTGGGTGGGCGCGTCGTTCCACTCCACTCGCAACGGGCAGCCATGTTGCAATACGAGCTGGGCACGGGGGGGCGCGTCAGCGTGCTCGTCTACGACGCGCAGAAGATCCAGGTTGGGACGACAAACCTCGCTCCGCGGGAAATCGGTACGGCGGAGGTGCACGTCGGACAAGAAAAAGGATATTCGGTGGCAGTGACGGAGCGCGCGGGCGTCGGATATCTTGTGGCAAGCGATCTCGATCCCGACAAGAGCGCACAGCTCGCAGCGATGGTCTACGACGATTCGCGGTAGTCTCGCAGTCTCGACCTGACCCCACATGCGCTTCGTTTACGTCATGGACCCGATGAGCGGGGTCCTCCCCGACAAAGATACGACTTTCGCCATTCAGCGCGCGGCGCAGAAGCGAGAGCATGTTGCGCTCCACTGCGAGCCACGCGATGTCTTCGTGCAAGACAGCGAAGTCTGGGCGCGGGTCCGCGAGTTGACGGTCAACGCGACGCCTCCGCATTTCGCCTTCGGCGCGACCCTGGACGTGCGGCTGGCCGATGTGGACTGCGTTCTCATTCGCAAGGACCCGCCGTTCGACGCGGAATACCTGTACGTCACGTTGATGCTCGAAAGGGCGCGCGGCAGAACGCAGGTCATCAACGATCCCCGTGGGCTGCGCGATGCGAATGAGAAGCTTTACACGCTGCACTTCGCGCGGCACATGCCACGGACGCTCGTGACGAGTGACCGAGCGCGAATCCATCGTTTCGTGGCCGACGTCGGTACCGGCGTGGTCAAGCCCCTGGACGGCGCTGGCGGAAGCGGCGTCATGGTCGTGGCGCCAGGGGACAAGAATACTCGATCGATAGTCGACTGTGTGACGCACGAGGGTACACGCCACGTCATGGTGCAACAGTATCTGTCGGCGGTGGGAGCCGGTGACAAGCGGGTGCTACTGCTCGGCGGTGAGATCCTGGGGGCGATCAACCGCATTGCACGCGATGACGACGTGCGCTCGAACATGCACGCCGGCGGACGAGTGGAGCCATGTGACGTGTCCGTCGAGGAGCGGGGGATCATCGCCGATCTGGTGCCGAGGCTGGCCCAAGACGGACTCATTTTCGTGGGCCTCGATTTCATCGGCGGAAAGCTGACCGAAGTAAACGTGACGTCGCCCACGGGAATCCAGGAGCTCAGCCGACACCTTGGCCGCGACATGGCCGAGCGGATCGTCCTTTGGATCGAGCGAGCCGCGACCAAGGGCTGACCCATGCCGCTGACGGTGATCATTCGCTCCGTCGTCGGGAGCGATGCGCGCCTGACCTTCGATGGAATGCAGCGCGTCGTCATCGGTCGAGGTGCGAGCTGCGACGTGCGCTTGCCTGACACGAGCGTCAGCCACCGCCACGCATGCTTGCTCGCGAAGGGGGCAGAGTTCGTCGTCGTCGACGAAGGGAGCACGAACGGAACGTTCGTGGGGCAGGTCCGCGTCGCTTCGCGGACGTCGCGCCTCATTCGCTCGGGCGACTTGGTTCGAGTGGGGCGTGTCTTGCTCGAGCTGCGGATCGACCGAGCTCCGGTGACGCGTGACCTGGCCGCGGCAACGCGTGATCTCGCACTTGCGCTCGTATCGCAGGCCATGACCGCGATGGGCCAGGAGCGGACGATGAGAATTCGCGTTGTCGAAGGAGCGGACCAAGGAGCTGCGTTGTCGCTGGCGGACGAGGGACGCGACTACATGATCGGACGTGGCGCGCAATGCGACTTACCACTCTCCGATCAAGACGCATCGCGAGAGCACGCGCGTGTCACTCGACGGGGCAATGTCGTGGCGGTGCGTACGCTCGCAGCGAAGAACGGGACATGGCTCGGCGGTTCACGGGCTCCCGACGACCGTGAGGTCGTCTGGCGGCCAGCGCAAATGGTGCAGATTGGCCGGACGGTCTTGGCGCTTGAGGAGCCTGTCGCCGATGCGCTGGCATCGATCGAAGGCGCGCCGGATGAAGCGTTACCGGTTGGGGATCCCGTCGATGCTGCGGAGCGCCAGACGTCCGGATCCGTGACGCCAACCACGGCGGCCAATGCGGAGGCGACGAGCGCGCAATACGTGACGGCGATGCCGGGCCCCATGGCCCAACTTCCGCAACGAACCGGGGGCGCGCCTTCGCCTCGGCGGAGGGGCCACTTTTCAGTTGTCGACATGGCCGTGATGATGATCGCGATCGCCGTGCTCGCCGTCAGCATCGCGGGCTTGGTCTGGCTACTTCATGGTTGAGCGGCGTTCTAACGCTGCGGCTCGCGAGGCGGCGCGCTTGGCGCAGGCGGAAGGGTCCGCGCATTCGGCTCGTCGAGTCGTTTGGTTCCCAACCCCGCCCGGCGGTGAGTGCCGGGCGGATAGGACTTGGGTAGTCCTGCGAGTGGGACTGCCGCAAGAAGCTGTTCGAGCTCCGCAGCGCTCTTGGGACGCTCGTTCAGCCTCTTTTTCAAGCACTTGAGGACCGCAAGATCGAGTGCCTCGGGGATTGGAAGATCTGGACGGCGGTGACGCATCGGTATCGGGATTTGCCTCTGATGCAGATCGAGCAGCTCGCGTCGGTGCTGCGCGATGATCGGAAGCTCGCCGGTCAGTGCCTCGTACATCATGACTCCGAGCGCATAGATGTCCGTTCGCGGCTCGACCTGCGCCCCGATGCACTGCTCGGGGGCCATGTACTCTGGAGTTCCGAGTGTATAACCAGCTTGGGTGAGCGACTCTGCGCTCGCGAGCTTGCTCATGCCGAAGTCGAGCACTTTTGCGAGCCCCTCTTCACACAGGAAAATATTGCCAGGCTTCAGATCCCTGTGCACGACGCCTTTCTTGTGCGCGGCGTGCAGCGCTCGACACACGTCAATGAAAACGGGAATCGCGAACCCAGCGGTCAGGACGCCATCACGCGACAGCTTCTCGGCGAGCGATCGGCCGACCAGACGCTCCATGATGACGTAGATGCTTCCATCGGGCATTTGATCGAGATCGATCACGCGCACGACATTGGGGTGCTCGACGTGCACCTGGATGTAAGCCTCCCGTCTCAGCCGAGCTATCTCCCCACCATCGCGCGCGGCCGCACCCCGAAGCACCTTCACGGCGACTTCATGACCAAGGGTCACGTGTTCGGCTGCATAGACGACGCCAATGCCACCCGATCCAATCTTGCGCCCGATCCGATACTTTCCCCCGAGCACCGTGCCGGTCAGGTCCCCCGGCGTCGCCTCCAGCTCACCACGCAGTTCGAGCCCACGCTCGAGTGCAGCGATGCGATGTCGCTCGAAAACGTGGGAAGCACGGTCGTCGCGCGAACGATCCCACATGAATCCAGCGCCCCCGCCGAGCAGGACTCCCAGTGTCGCCGCCAGCGCCCCGGCGAGCAGCCCTCCGGCGATGGCGACCATTGCGCCACACGCCGCGGCAGCTGCAATCGCGCCGATGAGTAACCCGGCGCGCGAGCGCTGTGCAGTCCAGGAGACGTCGTACACGCAAGCATCGGCCCCTCGTGCGATGCACGATTCGTGTGCCACGTCGGCATCCGGCAGTCCCCAGATACGAGGGAAACTTGCGAGTTCGCCGGCGCGCGCATCGCACAAAAGCTCTTCTCCGTCGGGATCGGCGCGGTCCGCCGAATCGTCGCCGCTCCCGTTGCGGGCGCGGTAAGTCATCCGCACGCTGCCGACGTCCCGGCTGAACCCGCGCTGGTCTTTGGCCTGCTCGATGTCCCACGTTCCAATGCGTGTAGCCTCGCGCGCGTTTTGCGCGAGGTAGTGATAGGCATCGACCGGACGCTCGCTGCCGCGCAGCATCCGCACCTGTACGCCCAGCGCTTCCGGATGTGTGACCCACGCGCCACGGTTGCGAATCGCGTCCCGATCGAGTTGGACGGCGATTGCGCGCAGTGCGCGGCGGGCAGCGAGGCGGCTTAGCCATGCGCTCTCGTTGTCGACCACAGAGGGGTCGATTCCCGAGCCCGCCAGAAGTTGCTGAACCGCCCGCTCTCCCTTCTCGGCGCGCAACCGCAAGAGGTACGTCTTGAGGAGCGATGCGCGCAGCTCTTCTTTGCCACCTTGCCGCACTGTGCCTCGGGAGACGGGCGGGACACTGGTGACCATCACGAATAAGGGTACGCCCCACGAGCGGCGTAGGGAAGGAACCCTCTAGTGGTTTGTGTGCACGTGCCCGCGCGGGACCCCGAGCTCGGGGGAAAGGGCCTTCAGTGCATCGATCATGGAGCTCATACCGACAGCAAAAATGTGCCCACTCTCGAGTGAAAGTGTCCGCTTGCCTTCACGGAGAACGTCCTGAACATACCCGTGGGCATATCGGATGCCCTCGATGGGGCCGTCATCTTTCGAAAGGCAAACGAGCACGTCCACCCCAGCTTGGATCCACGCCTCCAAATCACCTCTTGTGGGCAGCTCGCCACGTCGTCGAATTCCTACCAAGACTTGTGTGCGTTCCGCGTCGTCCTCGGCGATGCGCCGCCGCACGATGGGGCGGCCCGCCGCGACCCCCGTGCCACTGAGGGCGACGATGAGAGGTCGGCCACGGGCGTCGCCCATGGGAAAGCCCGGCCCGAT
>JALYHX010000514.1 GCA_030776305.1 Myxococcota bacterium | reverse complement strand
TACCAGGAGTGTCTCACGCTGTCCGGCGTCGGCGCTGTCGAGGAACTCGCGGACGTCGGCCACCCGGTCGAGCTGATAGATACGTTCGAGCGCCTCTTGGACGCGCGCGGCGAGCGCGCGCTCGCGCACCAGTCCAGCCCCGTTGCCGGCGAGGCGCCGCGTGTCGCTCACTGCAACGTGCCCTTGGTTCCGCGCGTGGGCATGACGCCATGTGACGTGAGCGCGGTTGCCAGCCTTTCGCTGCCCGTCCTCAGCCAGCGCTCATAAACCCTCAGAAGTCCCCGTGAGCTTTCCATGCCCATGGTGATCGTCGCGTCAGCCACATCCCCGACGATGCCGACGAACACGCCGAAGTTGTGCGCAAGCTCGGCGAATAGGTCGGGTCCGCTTTCGTGCGGTCCTCGCCGCAACATCGAGCTGGCCGCTCCGTACGCGCGGGTTCCGAGACCATGAAGGTATTTCGGATCGACGCCTCGTGCTTCGAAGTGATCGCCGAAGAAGCCGCATCCATAGAGGACGCCATCGCCTAGTGTGCGGAGCCGCTCGAAGCGTTCTGCCGGCTCCGCGACGCGGAGAGCTTCGTCGAGCAGCAGCGTCAGCGGGCGGTCGAGGGTTTCACCGGTTCGGTTGTCCGGGTGGGCATAGTCCGCAAGGAGCGCCACCAGGTAATGCGTCGCTCCGTTGGTGGCGTCGACGCGTCTGGCTCGGATCGCGTCTTCGACCGCCTCGCCGAAGAAACCGGAGACTGACTGGGCCGCTACAATCGCCATCATCTGGCTGACCTTCCGTTGAGCCTCACCACCCTTTTAATTTATGGATTCCATGTTGCTGCGCAATTTCGTAACCCATGCCAATCGATGCCACGGACAAGTCGGCTGGCAAACGACCCCCTAGAGTGCTCATCAGGCGATCAGTGGTACGAAACGAGGCTCAATCGTCGTAGTTACGACAACTTGGGATCTTCCACACACGCCCCTTGACGGCTCGCGCGCGGGCGTTATCTTCGGCGCCGAGTCTTGGCACTCGTCTTCAGTGAGTGCCAGCAATCGACACCGGCCGTGTCAGCGATGGCGCGGTCCGCAACGGGGACTTCTCGCTCACAAGGGAGATACAGATGGCCAATATTCGTCCGCTTCACGACCGCATCATCCTCAAGCGCGTGAAAGAAGAGGAAAAAACAAAGGGTGGGATCATCATCCCCGATACCGCGAAGGAGAAGCCGATCGAGGGCGAAGTCGTTGCCGTTGGTAACGGCAAAATCCTCGAAGACGGCACCGTCCGAAAGCTCGACGTGAAGGTCGGCGACCGCGTCTTGTTCGGCAAGTACAGCGGGACCGAGGTGAAGGTCGACGGAGAGGATCGGCTCATCGTCCGTGAGGACGACGTTTTGGGCGTTCTCGAGAAGTAAATCCGCCGTCAAACAAGCTTTAGAGAGAGGTCGAATCAGCCATGGCTGCCAAAGAAATCGTATACACGGAAAATGCACGAAACCTCATCCTCGCCGGTGTCAACGCACTGGCGGATGCCGTCAAAGTGACGTTGGGCCCCAAGGGCCGCAACGTCGTCATCGAGAAGAGCTTCGGCTCGCCCACGGTGACCAAGGACGGCGTCACCGTCGCGAAGGAAATCGAGCTCGAGAACCGATTCGAGAACATGGGCGCACAGATGGTGCGCGAAGTTGCGTCGAAGACGAGCGACGTGGCCGGCGACGGGACGACGACTGCGACGGTGCTCGCTCAGGCCATCTACCGCGAGGGCAGCAAGCTCGTCGCCGCGGGTCACAACCCGATGGAGATCAAGCGCGGCATCGAGAAGGCCGTCGAAGCGGTGGTCGAGTCGTTGAAGAAGCTCTCCAAGCAGACGAAGGACCCGAAGGAGATCGAGCACGTCGGGACCATCAGCGCCAACGGCGACAAGGAAATCGGCAAGAAACTGGCCGAGGCAATGCAAAAAGTCGGCAAGGAAGGCGTCATCACCGTCGAAGAAAGCAAGACGGCAGAGACCACGCTGGAAGTCGTCGAGGGCATGCAGTTCGACCGCGGCTACCTCAGCCCGTACTTCGTCACCGACCCGGAGCGCATGGAGGTCGTGCTCGAAGACGCCTACATTCTCATCAGCGAGAAGAAAATCTCGAACATGAAGGATCTCCTTCCGGTGCTCGAGGCAATCGCACGCAGCCAGAAGCCGCTGCTCATCATCGCCGAGGACATCGAAGGCGAGGCGCTTGCGACGCTCGTGGTCAACAAGCTGCGCGGCACTTTGCATTGCGCCGCCGCCAAGGCTCCTGGCTTCGGCGACCGTCGCAAGGAGATGCTGAAAGACATCGCCACCCTGACGGGCGGCCAGGTCATTGCCGAAGAATTGGGTCTCAAACTCGAGAACGTCACCATCAGCGATCTCGGGCGCGCCAAGCGCGTTACGCTCGACAAGGACAATACGACCATCGTCGACGGCGCGGGCGACAAGACCAAGATCAAGGGCCGCATCGAAGAGATTCGCAAGCAGATCGAGACCACGACGAGTGACTACGATCGCGAGAAGCTTCAAGAGCGGCTGGCGAAGCTCGTCGGCGGCGTTGCTGTGGTCAAGGTCGGCGCGGCAACCGAGACGGAGATGAAGGAGAAGAAGGCCCGAGTCGAGGACGCCCTTCACGCAACGCGCGCAGCGGTCGAGGAAGGCGTTGTCGCCGGCGGTGGAGTCGCGCTGCTTCGCGGCCAAGCTGCGCTCGACGGTCTCAAGGTCGACGAAGAGCAGCGTTTCGGTGTGCAGATCATTCGTCGCGCACTCGAGGAGCCTTTGCGCTTGATCGCGCAGAATGCAGGACTCGAGGGCTCAATCGTCGTCAACAAGGTCCGCGAAGGCAAAGACGACTTCGGCTACAACGCGGCCACCGATCAGTATGGCAACCTGCTGTCGATGGGAGTCATCGACCCGGTGAAGGTCGTGCGTACCGCGCTGCAGAACGCCGGCAGCGTCGCCGGCTTGATGCTCACGACCGAGTGTCTCGTGGCAGAGCGTCCGAAAGACGAGAAAAACGGTGGCGGTGGCGCACACGCGGGTCACGGTCACGGCGGCGGCGATTTCTAGTCCCGAATGTAGGGAGCGGATGGCTCCCTGCGCGTGCACGGGTAACCTCCGAGGGGAGCGTTCTGCTCCCCTCGGACAGCACCCGGCCCCGTTGGCGAACGCGTCGCCTGCGCGATCATCGGCACGATCTTTGAATGCCGCACTGCGCCGTGGCCTGCGTACCTAATGGTGACCGCCGCGGCTAAGCTGGAGATGCATCCAACTTTGGCTCCCAGCGGTGCATTGGCGGGGACCCGGGTCTTGGCTACATTTGTGTGAAGACAATGACGGTCGCTC
>JALYHX010000513.1 GCA_030776305.1 Myxococcota bacterium | reverse complement strand
TCAGCCCCCGCCACCCCTGCCATCGCAAACGTTCCCGCGTCGCTCACCGAGGCCCCGTCCCCTTCTTTCAGCTCCACCCCGTCCACCTTGATCCGTCCTCGTGCGACCTGGATCCATGCGTGCCTCCCCGGAAGTACCGCATGGTCGACGCTGTCCCCCGCCTCGAGGAGGGAAGCATAAACCAGCGCATCGGCGTGAATCGTCACGCTCCCATGAGCTCCGCCCGGTGAGGCGATCAGCAGCAACTTCCCGCGTTTTTCGTCGATGGGTGGTCTCTTCTGCTCATAGCTCGGCGCGATCCCCGTCTTGTCAGGAATCAGCCAAATTTGGAGGAAATGAACGATCTCCGTCGCCGACGCGTTGTGCTCGCTGTGGAGGACGCCGGTGCCGGCGCTCATCCTTTGAACGTCGCCCGGACGAATCACCGAGCCCGTCCCGATCGAGTCCTTGTGCTCGAGAGCGCCATCGAGGACATACGAGATAATCTCCATGTCACGATGACCGTGCGTGCCGAACCCTCGACCGGGCTGCACGCGGTCCTCGTTGATGACGCGTAGCGAGCGAAAGCCCATGTGCTTTGGTTCGTGATAGTCGGCGAAGGAGAACGTGTGCCGCGTGTCGAGCCAGCCGTGGTCTTCGTGGCCTCGATCTTCCGCACGTCGAACCGTCAGCACGATGGCACCTCCCGACGTTTTGCCCATACTCTGGTACGCTGGGAAACGATGATCGCCAAACGGAGCCGCGCGTCCCTTCAGACGTACCATGCGCTCCAGGCGTCCGATCTTGCCGCCGCCATGAACGACGCCCTCAAGAAGGTGCGCGTCATGCCAGGTGACTATGCGCCGGAGCTGACTGAGCCGCAGGGGCCATCGACTGCCGGGGGGGTACAGGCCATGCAGCATCTGCGACTCGTTCCAGCACAGCCCGGACGGCCCACGCTGGTCGTGGGGCATGCGAACCACACGGAGGGAAAGGCCGAGCTACGTACGTTCGACCACGTCGATGCCATTCACCGGCACCGCTTCGGCGAGGCACTCGAACTCGACCGCGCCCAGTACGACGAATTCCTCAACGTTGCGAAGCTGGTCTTTGGCGCGTTGCACCTGACGACGACGCTCTCCGGCCCGCCGGCGGATCTGGACAACGATGGCGCGCCGGTGCCGAAGCCCGTCGGGCTTTCGAAGGCTGCAGTGGGTGCGGTCTTCGGCATTGCGCTGCTCTTGCTGGCCGTTGCAGCGTGGGTCGTGCTTGGCAGGGGGTGAGCAGCCGTCGCATGGGTACCAGTGGTCCCCTCGCTGATCGTTTCGTCGATGCTTGCCGACTACTCAAGTGACCCGAGGGGGGTGATGACGCTCGACGGGGGCGGCACCAGTTTTCGCTTTTCCGCGATGCTCGGCGGGCGCACTTTGACCGAGACATTCGTGACGCCCTCGCACGCGAACGACTTGGAGCAATGTCTGGCGAATATGATCCAGGGGTTCGCGCGCATTCGGGACCAATGCGCTGAGCCACCGGCGGCGATCAGCCTCGCGTTTCCCGGCCCGGCCGACTACCCGAACGGCGTCATCGGCGATTTGCCGAATCTGCCGGCCTTCCGCGGTGGTGTGGCGCTGGGCCCCATGCTGGAAGAGCGCTTCGGCGTCCCCGTCTACATCAACAACGACGGCAATTTGTTCGTGTACGGGGAAGCCATCGCCGGGCTCCTCCCGTATGCAAACGAAATCCTCCAAAATGCTGGAAGCTCGAAACGGTTCAGGCATCTCTTCGGCGTTACCCTCGGTACCGGCTTCGGCGGAGGCATCGCCTGGGACGGCCAGCTTCACGTCGGCGACAACTCGATGGCGGGCGAGGTATGGCTCCTGCGAAACAAGTTGTATCCACATATGGCTGCCGAGGAGGGTGCGTGCGCGCGAGGGGTGCGACGTGCATATGCCGAGAACGCGCGCATCGCAATGGATCGATCACCGGAGCCGAAAGTGATCTTCGATATCGGCATCGGCAAACGAGAGGGCAACAAGGCTGCCGCTGTCGAAGCCTTCAGGCAACTCGGCGAAGTGGCCGGCGACGCGCTGGCCCACGGGTCCACGCTCGTCGACGGTCTGGTAGTCATTGGCGGCGGCATCTCGGGAGCGTGGCCATTGTTTCTGCCTACTCTCGTCGCCGAGATGAACGGTGCGTATACCGGGCCGGCCGGGAATCGACTTCGTCGCCTTGGTCCGGTCGCCTTCAATCTCGAAGATGCGGCACAACGTGAAAGATTCGCCAAGGGCGAGATGCGCGAGATCAGGGTGCCGGGCGGCGATCGCCGCCTCGTATACGATTCGCTTCAGCGCATCGGAGTGGGTCTATCCCGCCTCGGCACGAGTGAAGCGGTGGCCGTCGGTGCGTACGTATTCGCGCTCAAGACACTGGATCGATGCGCTCCCCGTCCATTCGGGCAAGCGCCGCCGTGAACACCTGCCTCATCATCTCATATCCTTGTGCCTCGATGAATCCGAGTTCCAAGATCACGGCGCCACGCTCCCCGTTCCGGAAAACGGCAGGAAAGATGGCAAACGAATGCACGTCCGTGCCGAGCAAGACTGCTTCTCGGAAAACGTCCACTCCGGAGTAAACGGTCGTCAGGCTAGGGTCGAGCTTTCTCGCGTCGGGTTTCTCGGCAAGCACCAGCCTCGCAACCTCGCTTCCATCCGGGCGTCTCCACAAGCGCACGACAAAACATCGTAGGATGCCGGCGTTCGGCAGATTCTGGTGCACGGCCGCCGCCAGCTCTTCCATGTCGCGAGTCGATATGATCGCCGTGCCGGACTGCATCATCGCGAGCGCCTCGTTCCATGAGCGCACTCGTCGCCCCACTTGCACGCCCTCGAGAGCATTGGTGGTCATGATTCGCGCCTCGTGAAAGAAATCCTCGGCTTGCGTGCGCCGCTTGACGTCGTTGATGCAGCGCACGAGCCGTCCACGCAATGCGGATATCACGTCATTGCACGCTGCGAGATCGGCGCCCGTCGCGACCATGCGACGCAGAATTTCGTCGTACGTGCGGACGAAGGCGTCCGGGCTCTCGCCGCGTACTTGCTCGGCCACCGCATTGATCAAGCGCGCATCCCACTGGGGACCGGCAGGGCCCAACTGCCCCCGCGCGGCGCGTGCCATGTCGGCGAGGATGTGCTGTCGCCGGCGCAATAGCGCAGAGTCGAAGCCTAGCGTGCTCCCCGGAGGGTTCGAGCTCTTCTTGCTCGACGCGGACCCCGGCAGGCAACCGCACGATCGGCGCACAATCAAGTCCGTATGGCGCATCGCTTGCTCGGCGGAGTTGGTCGGACTTCGCAGCTGCTCCAGAACGATCCGGACCGCCTCGCGCCCTTGATCGAAGAGCGGCTGACTGACGGTGGTCAGAGGCGGGAGCGCAAAGCGCGCCTCCTCGATGTCATCGAAACCCACGACGGCGATTTGTTCCGGAACCTTGATGCCGCGGCCGCGGAGTCCCTCGAGAACGCCAAGTGCCATCCCATCGTTCGCGGCCACAATCGCCGCGACATCGCCTACGCTGAGCCTGCGCCCGAAGAGTGTCGTGATCGCTTCACGGCCGCTCGACTGGGTAAAATCGCCCGCAACGACGAGCTCCGGCACATATGGGATCCCGTTGAGCTCGAGCACTTCGCGGTACACACGCTGGCGGAGTTCCGCCTCCTCGTTCGACGCGGGACCCCGCACGAACGCAATGCGCTTGAACCGGTGGACGTGGATCAAATGCTCGATGGCCGCGCGCATCCCGGTTTCGTTCTCGATGCACACGCTCGATATTTCGGGGAGTGGGATCGCAATGCTGCATGTCGGCATCGAGCGATAGCGCTCGCAGAAACCCTTGAGTCCGTCCACACCGACCGCGTTTCCGAGCGACCCCGAGAGAACAACGATGGCGTCGACGTTTTTGGGTTTGGCCAAGTCGAAGATCCAATTCAGCTCACTCGAACCCCCCGGCGGCGGAAGCGGGCCGCCTACGAAGGCGAGCAAGTTTGCGCCGCGGTCGTTCGCCTCGCGAGCCGCTCCCCGCAATACTTGCCACTGGTAGCGGCTGTCGTGTAGCTCGTCGACGAGGAAACCGATGCACGGCGCCGGGCCCGCGCCGGTCAATCTCTTCGGTGCCGTCGTAGATCGCTCGTTCATCGGTCTGCTCTCGAGCCCGGCTTCCGCCGGTCCCATACAGGATCAAAAGGTATCTCGAATCGAGGCGGCCTTGACACCTGCGATTGGGGGACCCTTCCAGACGGCCGTCACCGACTCCCCCGGAAGCAGATCGAAGTAGTTGTCGGAGAACGCCCCCTCCGTGGCATCCGCCGATAGCCGCACGGCCCTGGCCAGCCTTCGCGTGCCGATTCGAACGGTCATTTCATCCTCTGTACGCGACAGGACTTCCACCCGGAGATCGGGTTCAGGCAGGTCCAAATCCTTCGTCTTGACGAAATAGTGAAGGCTACGACTGAGGCGCTGAGCGCCTTCGAAGGCCTCCGCGACGAGCACCACGTGGCTTAGATCGACGGCGCCGAGGATCTCCCGTTCGGGCATCTCGAAATACACTTTGCTCGCGTTGGCTTCCATCTGCGCAGCGCTTTCATTGCGCCACAGCTCACGCCCGTCGAAGTCAATCAGGCGGACGACAAGACGTACCGGCGCATCCTCGCGTCGGTCCGAGACGACGTATACGGCGATGGTGCCGTTCTCGCTCACCGCGCTCACGAGCACTGGGGAAAAGAACCGACGAGCGAAATAGTGCAAAGCCTTCCAGTTCCCGAAGTAGTCGATGCCCGACCAGGAAGCCACGGGCCAGCAATCGTCCAACTGCCAATAGAGGCTACCTGCGTTGTACGGCCACCGCCGGCGGTGCGCCTCAGCGCCGTACTGGATGATGGTCGCTTGCAAAACTTGACTGAGATAGAGAAAGGAATCGAAGTCCTTCGGCGTTCTGAAATCGCGGTCCATATACGCGCGAATCAATTCGTTGCCACGTGGGTGCCGCTGATGCGCCAGCATTGGCGGCGAATCGATGCGCCACTCTGCCGACGGCGCGTACCGCGCAACGGTGCTGATCTCCGGAAACGATTGAAAGCCATACTCGCTCATGAAGCGCGAAACGTTCGTAGCATATTCCGTGTACGGTTTCTCTGCGTGCCACACGCCCCAATAGTGCATGTCGCCGAAGCCCAGCGTGTCGGGTGGAATGCGGTCGTCATTGGCGCTTGGTGAGCTCCGCGTGTAGAATCGCGCGGGATCGTTTTCCGCAACGACCTTCGGCAAGACCTGGTGAAACATTCGCTTGTAGTCGTCCCATATCCGGTCCTGGGTCGCCTTGGAGAGTTGAAACTTCTGTTGCCAACCCCAACCATGCCAGGCGCCCTCGATTTCGTTGTTGCCTGCCCATAGCGCAATACTGGGATGGTTGCGCAAACGTCGAACGTTCTGCGTCGCTTCCGCGCGGACGTTGGCTACGAAGTCCTCCGCCCCGGGGTACATGCTGCATGCGAACATGAAGTCTTGCCAAACCAAGATCCCGAGCTCATCGCATGCATCGTAAAAGCGATCATCTTCGTAAATACCACCGCCCCAAACGCGCAGCATATTCATGTTCGCGTCGGCCGCCGATTGGACCAGCCAGCGATATCGCTCGGTCGTGATACGCGGCAAGAAACTGTCGGATGGAATGTAGTTCGCACCTTTCATGAAGACAGGAGCCCCGTTGACGCGGATCGTGAAACTCTTGCCGTCCTTGTCGCTCTCGTGAACGACCTCCAAGGTGCGGAGCCCAGTCCTCACCGCTCGTGAATCCCTTGCCACTCCTTCCACCGAGAGTGCGACCTGGACGTCGTAAAGGTATGCCTTGCCGAGCCCGTTGGGCCACCACAGCTCCGGTCTGTCGATCGTCAGCTGCCCTTCGAGCAGATTCGCGCCGGCGCCTAGTGTGGCTTCCACTTCACCAAGGGGGGGACCACCCGCGATTGCCACAGTCACTCGCCCGCGCCCCGCCCGTGCCGCGACAACCGTCGTCTTCACCACCAAAGTCGCGCGCTCTTGCGTAAGACTCGTCTGCATGACCTGGACATCGTCGATTCGGGCGTCGTTCCAGGCCTCGAGCAGCACGGGCCGCCAGATGCCGCTCGTGACGAAGCGCGGCCCCCAGTCCCAACCGTAGTGATAAGGCGCCTTGCGGGTGAACATGCTCACCATCGGCGTCGCCTGGTCGTTCGTGGCCGGCAGCGCGTAGCCCAGCTTGTCGTAAAGCGCCGTTGCCTCCGCGATTGGAGACTCGAACTGCACGAGTAGTGTGTTCTCGCCTCTTCGCACGAGCGGCTTCACGTCGACCCGCCACTCGCGGAACATGTTGTTCGCCGTCAGGATCGGCGTACCGTTCAAGAGCACTCGGGCATAGGTGTCCAGACCCTTCCAGACGATTTCTATCCGATCCCGCGACAGCAGCGCGTCGTCGACGGAAAACGAAGTGCGATATTCCCATCCGTATTTGTCAATCCACTGCAGATCCTTCTCGTTGGTGCCGTAAAAGGGATCCGCGATCTTCCCGTTGGACAGAAGATCGGTATGCACGCACCCGGGCACCGTCGCGGGCATCCAATCGCCAACGCTCGAGCCGACCGCGTCGTCAGCCTTCCCGTGCCCTGCAACGCGTTTGAACCACCATGGGCCCGCCAACTCGATCGACGTGCGCGCAGGCGAATTGAGCGCCATCGCGCCGTGCTGTCCCGACGGCGTCAGGGCTGCGCCGCAACCCAAAACGCCGAGGCCAACCGCAAACTGTAGTCCAGTCCTCATCGAACACGACGCAAGTCTCGCAAGCGCGACGGTGTCGGTCATTTCACTCGTCTTCATACGATGCCTCGCCGCGCCTCGAGCTCGCGCCGGATCTCGGTCATCTTACTTGGCGTTAGTGGGAAGCGGGACATCGCAATCGCAGCGAGACTGAGCCCGACGACCGGGATGAACGCCAAAAAGAAACGTATCATGAACAGCGAGTGCTCCGTTTGAGCAGGGCCGACCTTGGCATCGAAGCCCGTGCGCGCCAGGATCTCACCCGAGGTGAGCGCGCCGAGGGCCATGCCCACCTTGGTTATCCAAGACTTGCACGCGGAGAAGGCGCCCTCCCGTCGTTTGCCGGTCTGGATTTCGTCGTAGTCGATGACGTCCGCGCCGATCGAACCATCGAGCATCCAGAAGCCCGCCGCGGTGAACGCGATGAAGGCGGAGGCAAGCGGTTGCAACCATGGCACGTTCGGATTGTATATCCACCATGTCGATACGAAGACGACGACGGCCGTCAGGAGCACCGTCATCATTGCGCGGACTTTGCCGAACCGATGCGCAACCGACGCGTATACGGGGATGCCGACGAGGCCAAGAAGCATGCCCGCAATGCCCATGTAGAAATTCCATTGCGCTCCCAGTGCAACGTTGCCCTTACACACGTAATAGACGGTATCGTAATAGCCCAGCGTGCCGACCATGCTCAGGCCAATCGCGTACGCCAACACCATGATAAGCTCCAATCGAAACGGTCGACATTTGAGGGTCTTCCAGAGAGTCTCCGCAAAGGCAATTCTCTCTTGCCTCACCGCAAGAGTGTCGTAGTAGCGCTCGCGGACCAGCGCAAACATCGCGATACCCGCCATGATCATGAATGTTCCCAAGATGGCACAGTACACCTGTGCGCCCAGCAGGATGTTCGGCTTTTCGTTGGCGGCGGGGCTCCAAGCAGCCGTAGACGTGAACAATCGTTTCGCTCGCCCGAGCAAGCCGGCGTTCGGATATGCCGTCCAGACCGCAAGGGTCGTGAACTGCGCCGCATAGAACATGGCCACCTCGGGAATCTTCTGGATCGCGTTTCTAACCGCAAACACGCTCGTCCGCTCATGGTAGTCCGGCGTCAGCTCCGCACCGAGGCTCTGGTAAGGCATGTTGAAGCAACTCATCACCGGGACGAAGATCGCGGAGGACCCGACCATGAACCAGAAGTACCCCATCTCGCTCCACCCCGGTGCGATGAAGAAGAGCATCGGCAGGCCAATGCCCGCGAGGATTGACCCTAGGAGGATATAGGGCCGGCGCCTTCCGAAGCGCGTACGTGTGTTGTCCGATAGCCATCCGAAAATCGGATCCGATGCGGCATCGAAAAGGCGGCTGATGAACAGCGCACGTGCCACCACCGCCGGCGAGACACCGAGGAAAATGTTGAATACCTGATAGGCCAGGGTCGGATACAGCCAATGTCCCCACATGTCGAGGAGCGAGCCGAGGCCATAACCAAGCTTTTGGCCGATCGGAACCTTGTCCGCTGTCGTGCCCTCTGTGATGGCTACGAAATGCATGGTGAAAGAGCACCAATCGGTGCGACGTCGACCGTCTACCAGCCCATGGCTGTCTTGATCACCCGGGCCATCTGATTGCCTGCGTCGGCTTGCTGCTGCATGCCCGGATGTCCACCGCAACCCGATCCAATCACCTTTGGAAGCATGATCGCGTCCACCGGAACCCCCGCATCCGCGGCGTAATAGGCGACGACGTTCCTTATGGTCGTCTGGTGGTCGTTGAGCTGCATGTCGGCTGGGCCCGGATACCCGTTGCCAAGAATGGGGCTCGAGGCGAGAAAGAAGTGCACGCCGGGATAGTAGCGCTTGAGCATGTCGATGAACGCGATGTAACCCTGTTGAAGGGTCAGAATGTCCATCGCAGGGCGCACCCCGCCGTCGGGAGCACCGTCACGCGAAAAATCATTCGTTCCGAGCGCGATCACGATGGCGTCCGGCACCCATATGACATGCATCGGATCCCATAGTGTTGGGTTCGCCATGTCCTCCGGATACAGATAGGGATAAAGTTGCGGCATCGTTCGCGAATCGTAGCGATTGTAATAATTTCGTGTAATACCGACCCCAGATGCACAGGTCACGTGCCACTGTGCGTTCAGGGCCCTGGCGAGAATGACACCATAAGCCTCGTCGCCGTTTTCGATCCCCTGGCCATAGCCTGGACCCCCGAGGCCGTTCTGGCTACATTCCGGAGCCGCAACAGACGAGGCTTCCACTCCGGCGCCGCACGTAATCGAGTCACCGATAATCTCGATCTTGTGCGCTGGCGGGGGGTCGGCCGGCAGGATCTCGGCAAACTCGAAGCCGCGGAATTCGCTATACCCCATGTCCGCCTCCGTTCGCTTGACGAGTGTGATCCGGTGGTCTCCGCACGGTAGGAGCGATCCCCCGGCATCATTGCGCGGCGTAACATCGAAGGTCACTTGGAGTTGCGCGGGCGTCACTTTCGTGGGCGCCAGATTGTCGACGAACGCGTCCAAGAAGTTGGAGTTGCCCCCCCGGTATTCGTCGCTCACCTTCACGGATACCGAGTTACCACGAAACTTCGCGGTGACGTACGTCGCGGAAGCCGGGAACCTCGGCTTCGCTGGGTTCGCCGTGTCGAATCTACCGAAGTACTGGATGTTGGGGTCGTCGGCGGCATAAATCCGAACGGCCCCATCGACACCAGGGTCGAAACGACACGACCCGTCGCCGACGTCGTCGGGGCCATCCGCGGCCCCGCCGTCACCCTGTTCCGAGCCATCGTTCGATGGCGCGTCACTCCGCGGCGTGACATCGCTCGACACCGACGCGTCAGAATGCGTTGCGTCCATAGGGGAGCTGAGATTGGCGGTACTACAATGGACCACGCCGAGCGTGACCAAGCTGCCGGCCCACACGAGTCTCCCCACTTTTCTCATGTTTGGAGCGCCCTTTCGATCGAGGCTTCCCGATATGATCGCCATCAGGGGCACACGATCGTCGCATCGGCCCAGTCGCCTCGGTTCCCCGTGGGTCCGTCGTTTGCGCCGACCACGACGAGCTTCAGGCGCCGCCTTCCAATCAGGTCTACTTGAACCCGCTGCACCGGCGCAGTGGCGGTCATCGTGCCACTGTCGAATCGCATTTCCCCATCTGTCCATACCTGGAAGTCGACGGAGCCCCGTCCTCCTGTTTCGTCGTCAATTCCAATATCGGCAGTGAACATGGTGCAGACTCGTCCGAGGCGGTAGACAATCATCGACCCCGATGCGACGCCAAGGCCCTTTGCATATTTTTTCCCTTGCAGCGAGAGTACTTTTGCATTGAGTCCCAGCGCGCCGCCGTTGCTCCTATCCTTTTCGACGGGACCCAGACCATTCGCTGCGTACGTCCAGGTAAGATCGCTCAGGTAGCCGGTGCCGATCGGGATGGCCGGCTCCGTGCCGACCACCTTCAGGGCGACCACCCCATGACTCTGCACGGTCGCTGTGTAGCTGTCCGCAAAGGAGCCGAGATCGAGGTGCTGCCACAAGTCGCGCACGGTTGCGTTGGCGCTGCCGAGTCCGATGTCAGTGAACCGCGCCGTGATGTCCTGCGGCATAGTCCCGGCGTTCAAGAGGACGACGGCACGCGCGCCGCTCGCGTCGAGCGGCTTCGCCCATACTTCCACGTCAGTGTTGATAAGGTCCCCGTCGATCCGGACCGGCACGCCCTGATATCCGAGAGGGTCTTGGTCGATGGCGATGACCTCGGTGTTCGTTAGGATCTTGGCGGTGTTGATTGTCATGTTGGCGAGGTCGTTGCCGGCAATGAGCGGTGCGGCCATCATCGCCCACATCGTGAAGTGGGCGCGGTCTTCTGTCGTGGACATTCCCTTTCCAATTTCCAGCATATCCGGGTCATTCCAGCCGTTGGGCCCAGCGTAAGCAGCGAGAACCTTGTTCTTCGTCAGGTTCTGCATGACCGATCCCATGGCTCCGGCGAGGGAGTCCCAGTTGGGACCAATATCGCTCGTCGTTCGCCATAGCTGCCCCGTCGTGAGGTCCCATTGGTCGAACTGCCAGCTGCAAAGGCTGAAGACCATCGGCCTGCCAGTCGCAAGGAGGGCGTCCCGCATGGTCTGATATTGCGTCTTCATGTCTTTGGTAACGAAGCAATTGTCATATTTGAGGTAATCCACGCCCCATGCAGCGTACGACATTGCATCCTGCGATTCTCGGTCCTGTGAGCCCGAGCGCATCCCACACGTGAGACTACCGCGATCCGAATAAAGACCCAGCTTCAATCCTCTGGCGTGGACGTAGTCTGCAATGGGCTGAATTCCAGCATCGGAAAACCTAGGCTCAACTTGGACAGTGCCATCGGCGGCGCGGTTCGTTTGTGCCCAGCAGTCGTCGATATTGACGTATTGATAGCCCGCGTCCTTCATTCCACGAGCGACGATCTGGTCGGCCGCTTGTTGAATGTCGGACGCCGTGACATTGCATGCAAACGTGTTCCAGCTGTTCCATCCCATGGGCGGCGTCGACGCCAAGCCCGGCGTGGGCGGCAGCGGGAAGTCGTCGTCGACGATCGTCCGCCACATGGCATCCCCAGGCCCAGGACCGGCGGTGTCGCTCGCGTTACTGGCGTCACCGGCGTCAATGTTAGAAGCGTCCGTGATTTCTGGGCCACCATCGCCAAAAGAGGCCGTGTTCGACTTCGCTGGAGCACCGCAGGCGACGAGCATGGAGGCTAGTGCAGGAAGCCACGGCGCGCGAAACAAGGAACAGTCACTCATGGGCTCGAGCCCGTCCGGTACCTCGTGCTCTTACTCACGACTTACATCGGTGCGGGTTGCATGCAGATGCCGTCGACGTGGAAAGTACCAGGGCTCGGGTTCGGATAAGGGCAGCTCGCGTCGCCCGTAACGGCACAGCCTCCCGTGTGGATGAAGAATCCAATCTCGAGGGGCGCCACCATCGTAGGATCATAGCCCGCATCGGTGCGGGTATTGGCCACGTCGTAGCCATTGGACACGTCGAACGTGTACTGATGCCAGTTGTAGTCGACGATATTCTTCCACGGCGCCTGTCCCCATGCGTAATTCGCGCCCATCTTGAGGTACATGACAAGCCCTCCTGGCGCGCTCGCGCTCGGAGTGAAGGCTGGTCCGCCGTCGGGGTTGGGTTCGAGTTTTAGCCACAGCGTGAGCACCTTGCTGGTCAGATCCGTCGCCACTGGAGGAATTGCCGTGACATGATAATCCGCTTTCTGATTGTAAGCCGAAAACGGTATGGTGAAGACCATCGACCCCGGTGGGGTAGCCGGGTAGCCAGTGGTCGTATCGATCGATGGCGCCGACAGCGCCGAAAGATTCAGCGGATCGATACCATCCGCATCCACTTGCGGATCGGCCGATGTACGATATGGCGTAAATGTCCAGCCGTGCAGCATTCCATCGTTGAAGTCCCATAGGCAGGTAACGCCAGCATCGGCCTTCGCGTCCGGAGTCACCGTCGCATCCAGTTGACCTGCATCGTCACCTCCGCCGCTACTGCTTGTACTTGCGCTGTCAGTTCGGGGACTGTCCGCGCTGGCGTCCCCGGACCCGCCGCCACTCCCGCCCCCGCTGTCGATAACGTCGCCCGATCCCGAGCTGCACGCCGACGAAAAAAGAAAAATCAACCCAAGCGTCAAGCCCCGCGCAGGACCGACCCATTCATCGACTCGCAACACGTTGCCCTCCGCCGATACTGGGTGAGTCATGACGCCGGTGGCGTACCGCAAGCAGGCTGCGCCCTTGCGTCCTGGCGTGTTGGTTAACCGGTTAAGTTTTCCCTTGCAACTCCACGGGGACGGCATGTAGCTTCGGTCGCACACGCGCAGCCCGATGTCAAGAGCGAAGGATTCGGAAACTTGGCCGTCGAGAGGGCCCGCTGAATGCCTGCGCGAATGCGCCTGGCTGGGCCGGCGATCAGCCGGGGCTGCGGTGAGCCTTTGCGTCGCGGCGTGCGGCGGAGCGGAGCGCGCTTCTGCTGTGGATGCAGGCACGGATGTAACCAACCACCCTGTCCTTGGACCGTTGGATCCATCCCCGTGCGAAGCGAGCAGAGCTCTCGATCCAGGCGCCATGCGCATAGCGGACTTCGAGCCGAACTCGAGCGGGCTGGCGGGCACATATTCGATATACGTCTCGTCGGACCTTACCGGTCGGCTTTTTGGCTGCATCGACCCGAGCGGAAATCCGGCGACTCTTTGCACGGTTTCGATGGAAGTCGCCGTCGATACGGACCCGATTAAATGCCATACCGGCTGGCAGCCGTCGATCATGGAGGGCACACGGCTTCCGCAAACCCACTGCGGCGTCGACGGCGGTCTCGACGGTCACGGCATGCACCTTCATGCAACGGGAGCGACCGCTGGCCTCGACGGAGGAGGACTCACCAACTGGGGAATGAACCTTGGCATTGATTTCAGACAAAACTGCACTTGCCCGAGTCAGCCCGACGCGGCCATCGGGACATGCGCCGCACCGACTGAGGCGTACGGACCTTGTGTTTTCGACGCAACGGGCTGGACCGGGATCTCGTTTTGGGCCCTGCTCGGACCGGAATCCACGGGAAGCACGGCGCTACTCACTGTGGCCGACCCGTCCACGGCCGGACAAGTGGGCGGCTTCTATCCGTACAACGAGCTTAAGTGTGGCGATCCTGGATGCATCTACGACGCTGGAATCGTCGGTCCCGGAGCCCCGCAAAAGTGCGATCCATTTGGCAAAGCGTTCAGCCTCGTGAATCACTGGCAGTTCTACGCAATTCCGTTCAGCGAAATGCGACAGAAGGGCTTCGGCTTGCCAGAGGGGACGCCCGATCTTGCACACTTCCTCGGGGTCAAGTTCAGCCTCGGCAAAGGTGCGTGGGACGTATGGATAGATGATATTTCTCTTTATGGGAAAAAGGGGCCCTGATGCTCGCCTCCCCCTTGCCTTCATGGATCGCGGTGACCGCGTGCGCGCTAGTCGGCGCCGGCTGTCTGCGACAGTCCAGCGCACCCGCCACCATCGGAACCGGTCGTCGGCCCCCCCTGATGGAAGGTGTCGACGGGCCCGTCGAAGAGACGGATCGTCCGGTTGCATCCTTCATCCTCGACGGCGAGCCCTTCTGCTTTGCTGGAACGAACAATTATTATGCGATTTTCAAATCCCACAAAATGGTGGATGACTTGCTCGAGAACACCAATCGTCTCGGGCTCAAGGTCATCCGCATCTGGGCGTATCTCGATCGCGGATCACTCGACGGGACCATTGGCAACGTCGACGGGCCTGGTGAGAAGGAAGGAGTTTATTTCCAGTACTGGGATCCTGCACAGAAGCGTCCTGCCTACAATGACGGGGCAACGGGGATTGCCCACCTGGACTATGTGCTCGACCATGCGAAGAGGCTCGGCATCAAGGTCATCCTCGTCCTCACGAATAATTGGAAGGACTTCGGGGGCATGGACCAATACCTTACGTGGTACGGATTGAGCGAGCACGAGCTCTTCTACACTCACCCCAGCGTGGTCCATGCATACAAGGAATGGATTGGGCATCTCGTCCATCGCAAAAACTCCGTCAGCGGCATCATCTATCGCGATGATCCGACGATCTTCGGATGGGAACTAGCCAACGAGCCGCGCTGCGCCAACGGGGGGCCATTCGACCACCGCTCTGGATGCACGGCGCAGTTGATCGTCGCGTGGGCGGACGAGATGTCGACGTTCATCAAAACCATCGATCCGAATCATTTGGTCTCGGTCGGCGACGAGGGATTCTTCTCTCGCGGTCCCGGCTACGGTTATGACGGTTCCGATGGCGTCGACCACGAGGCGCTGCTGGCCATCCAGCACATTGATTTCGGCACATATCATCTTTACCCCGATAGCTGGGGGCAGTCCTTGGGATGGGCGAGCCAATGGATAGAGGACCACATCCAGGCAGCGCGCAAGGCCGGTAAACCGACCCTGCTCGAAGAATACGGCGTCGTTGCGCGGCGAGATGACGCGGGCATCCTCGTGGAGGAGACGCGTCGGCGAAAGGCTTATCCCCGCTGGCATGAACTGATTCAAAAGCGTGGCGGCAATGGCGCGCTTTTTTGGATGCTCGCCGCATACGACGACGAGCACGGCAAGTACCCGGATTACGACCACTTCGTGCTTTATGCGGACGAACACGGGACTTCATTGATCACGCAGTTTGCCAGGACGATGCCACTCGATAGTCAAGCCTGCAGGCTCTATCGGAGGGCCGCACCGCTCGACACCGTTCCCAAGAGCCCATTCGTCACGGTGTTCAAACCACCCGGGCTAATGCCCCAGGCCACGATGCTCCCTCGGTTGGATTCCGAGACTGACATCGTCGCGGAAATGTCCCATGTCGCTCCCTAGATTCTTGCTCATCGGTGCCATAGTCTGCACGTGTTGGGACTGCATCACCAGCCCACCGACGGAGTTTGGTGCGACCGCCGCCGCGAGGAGGGAGAAACTGGGCTCGTGTCCGAAAGGGCTGATCGATGACCTCGATGACGGAGACTCGCAAGTCGTCAAGACGGAGGACCGCGACGGTTATTGGTTCACGTTCGTCGACACCGAAGGCTCGACCGTCTCGCCAAAGGGAGACTTCAAACCCGACGCCGGGGGACCGAACGGATCTAAGTTCGCCGCGCGGATGCATGGGAAAATTGGAAGCACTGGGAAAAGCCTATATGCCGGTATGGGCGTCAATCTGCGCAATCCAAAGGGCGCCTATGACGCTTCGAAATACAAAGGCGTTTCGTTCTGGGCAAAGGGGCCAGGGAAGGTCCGCTTCGAAGCGCTTGACGTGAACACGTCACCGGAGGGAGACCGTTGTAGAGATTGCTACAATCATTGCGGCGTCGAGCTGTTTTTATCCAACGATTGGACACATTACACGGTCCCGTTCGACCGATTGGCACAACAACCGGGCTGGGGTGATCCTGACCCCGAAGTAACCAGGAACGCACTCTTCGCCGTTCAATGGCAGTTCAAAACGCCGAACGCGGATTATGACATTTGGGTCGACGACGTCGCTTTCGTGGGATGCCCCTGAGCAAAGGCCAGAGTGATGACCCTCCGTCCTTCTCGGCCTTCGCTCGTTCTGATCGGGGCCATGTTCCCGATCTGGGCCTGCTGCCTTGGCGTGTGGATCGCGCCGGCGTGCGGAGGCTCACGCAGCGCGGCGCCGTTGGCGCGAGAAGCCGGTGAACGTATGCCCGATCCTGGAAGCGGACCAATCGATTGCAACGTCGTCAATCCATACGAGATGCTCTTCGATGGGACGCATGGCGAGAACTTCGAGTTTGGGGCGGCGACGGGATGGTACACGAACAATGAGGTCTGTTACCCGTGGACCCAGGCAACGACCGAATGCGCCGAAGCGGGGATGGTCTGCTACCCGGGATCCCAGGCAACGATTGAATGCCAGAGAGACGGCGCGCCCGTGGGTGTGTGGTCGAGCTGCTTCGGCTCCGGCTCGGTAGACTGCGCCGACGCCGCGTCCGCGCTGGCGCCATGCCAGAAGGAATGCCTCGATATCCAGCCGAGTCCTTCGTTCAGCGCAGACCAACTCCCTGCCGAACCGATTCCCAACGGCGGGCGCTGCGGCAGCCTTTATGCGCTCCACGTGAGGGCAGGCCCGTTCCTCAATTGGGGAGGGAATGTCGGAACGCGCTTTCCTCAGCCCTTTGATGCCAGCAGCTATGATGGGATTGCAGTGTGGATGCGAACAGCCCCCGGCTTCGCGAACGCTCCGACGGTTACGCTCTCTGACCAGTATACCGACAGTCAATACAACCAGGCCAGACAGCAGCAACATTTGCCGGTCTACTGCGACCCAAATCCAAATTGTCAGGTACAGACGTCACAAGGAAATGCCAACTGCTATAACGTCGGGTGTGACACGTTTGGTGTATACGTGCCCCTGACTGAGAATTGGCGCCTCTTTCTGTTGCCGTTCGACGAGATGCGTCAGGGAGGTTGGGGAAGACAACGACCCCAGCTGGAACTGTCGGCCCTGCTCTCGGTGCAGGTCAGTTTTCCAG
>JALYHX010000512.1 GCA_030776305.1 Myxococcota bacterium | reverse complement strand
CCTCCGCAGTACGCCTCGTTCGCTCGTCCCCCGACGCGAAGGATCTCTGCGATCGGGTCATCGACCACGCGGACCGCACGGGTGGGCGCGATTCGCGTGTTCGCGCACGGGTGGGGGCGGGACATGTCCTGGCCGCCGGACATCGGATCGAGGACGGTCGTCTGCGCCTCGCCGAGGCGGCGTCGATTGCCGGCGGCGACCCTCAGCTCGTCAAGCCCGTGCTCTTGGCGGAGGTGGAGCTCGCCACCCGTCAGGGAGACTTCAAGCGCGCACTTGTGATCCTGGGCGAACTTCGCACCATCGTCCACGCATCGAGCGACGATCAAGAAGAACATCGCGTCGCTTTGCACCTCGCGCAGTCGCACGCTGCGGTCGGCGATCGGACGACGGCCCTGCGGAATCTGCAGGAGGCCGAGCGATTGCTTCCGTTCGACCGAACGGCAGCGCTCGAGCGCACGAAGATCCATGCCGTGGTCGACTATTTCACGCGCGACTTCCGCTCGGCCGCGATGCGAAGCGAGGAAGCCATTCACCTTGCCCGTGAGATGGGCCTCGCCCACGAGGTGATGCTCAACTTGCACAGTCTCGGCAACATCCTCGTCCATCTGGACGATCTCCCCCGCGCGTACGGCGCCGTCCGCCAGTCGCTTGCGCTCTGCGAAGAGTCCGGAGACGAACGGTTCGCGAATTACAATCGGATGTTGCTCGCGTTCCTAGACGGCATCCAGGGGACCGACGGCACGTCACCGACCCCGCCTGGGCAGGCCAGCGAAGGCGAGAGGCTGCGGCAGGGGATTGCCTACGCCGCGAGCAAGGAATTCACGTTGGACGTCATCGGCGGGCGTCTACTCCTCGCGAACCTTCTGCGTCGGCTCGGGCAGGCGGACGTTGCGCGCACGGAATACGAGAAGACACACGCGCTCGCCGTGGAGGCTGGACACCGCCTCGTCGCCGACGACTGCCAGATCGCGCTCGCGGATCTGGCCGCCACCACGACGGCACAATCGTTGGCCCGCAACAGCAAATCAGCCTTGTAATGCGAGCTGACGGTTGAGCTCTGCGACGAGCTCGTCGTGGATGAGGCCGTTCGTCGCCACGACCACCCCCTGCGTCACGTCCGTGACGCGCCCAGCGTAGTCGCTGATGCGACCACCGGCCGCCAACACGATCGAGCTTCCGGCGGCGACGTCCCACGGGCCGAGCTTCATTTCCCAATAGCCGTCGTAGGTGCCGTCGGCCACGAGACACAAGTCGAGCGCAGCAGAACCGCATCGCCGGACGGCCTGGCACTTCTTCTTGATGGCGACGAACATGTCGAAGTTATTTTGCTTGCTCGTGTGTCGGTCGTACGGGAATCCGGTCGCGAGCAACGCTTCGTCCAAGCGCGCGACGCCGCTGACACCGCAGACTTCGCCGTTGCGTTCGGCTTGAGCTCCCACCACCCCGGTCCACTCGACGCGCAGCGCCGGTGCGACCACGACGCCCAGGATCGGGCCGGCCCCGGCGAGTAGCCCGACCGAGACGCACCAGAAGGGATGGCCATGCACGAAGTTCGTCGTCCCGTCGATCGGGTCGACGTACCAGGTTGGTGCATCCGCGCCACGCGCGCGCTCGCCGCCCCCTTCCTCACCCACCACGGGGAAGGGGGTCGTCTGCGTGAGTCGCTCACGCAAGAGCGCCTCGCTTTCCCGGTCGAAGCGGGTGACCAAGTCGATTCGAGCCCGCTTGTGCTCGGCGACCGGGTGGCGTCGCCAACCCTTTTCAGCGAGAGCAGCGGCTGCGCGTGCGGCGTCGAGCGCGGCCTGAAGCAGTGCGGGCGAATCAAAGGACTCGTCGATCATGGACAGACCCTACTCTTCAATTCGGCGAGAAGCCGGTCGTGGATACCCCCGAACGTTCCATTCGAGAGCAGCGCCACGGTGTCACCCGGGCGCGCTTCAGCAGCGACTCGTGCGACAATCGCGTCGACACCCATCATCACGCGCGCCTTCGGCCCAAGGTCGCGCGCGAGGCGATCGAGGTCGAGCCGCTCCCCGTCGGGAATGTTGGCGCGTCCGAGCGGCGCGAGAAGCACGTGGTCCGCGGCGTCGAAGGCCCGCGCGTATGCTTGCTGGTGCAGCGCTCTGCAAGCCGTCGCGCTCCGGGGTTCGAACACCGCCCACAGAGCCCCGTTGGGGTGACGAGCACGCAGAGCCCGCAGCGTCTCGTCGACGGCCGTGGGGTGGTGCGCGAAGTCGTCGTACACCTGGACTCCGCGCGGTTGGCCGAGGAGGTCCTGTCGCCGACGTACACCCTCGAACGTACCCAGATGCGCGCGGGCGTCCTGCATTCGTAGCCCAAAACCCTCGGCACACGCGGCGATGGCCGCGACCGCGTTGCGCACGTTGTGACGTCCCGGGACACGCAACGCGAACCGGCCGCACGCGACGCCCCCTGCGAAGAGGTCGAACCTCTGCGCTCCGTCCGCCGCGAAGGCACTCGGCGCCGCAAGCCAAGTCGGCGTGATCCCACCCGTGTCGTCGTGGTCGAGCGCGTACCACGCCACGCCGGTGCGCCTCTCTTCGGCGACGATGGTGCGGCCGCGTACGTCGTGAGCATCGCAGACGACGAGGCCGCCTGGCGCGACGTTGCGCAGCAGCGCCCGGAACGCGTGTTCGTATGAGGCAGCGTCAGGATAAACGTCGATGTGATCGTGCTCGATGCTGGTGAGGATCAGGACGTCGTCCTGGCCGACCCCGACGTAGTCGAGGAACTTGGGCTGCTTGTTCCAATAGACGGCGTCATATTCGTCCCCCTCGACCACGAAGGGCGATCGCCCTCGGTCGGGTCGTACTTTGACGGATCCGATGCGCGCGGCCGCCGAGAGTCCCTTGGGCACGCCGCCGATGAACCACCCCGGCTCGAACCCTGCCCCGGACAAGAGCCACGCGCACATCGCACTGATCGTCGTCTTGCCATGCGTGCCGGTCACGATGAGCGGCCGACGCTTCACCAAGAAATGCCGACGCAGCCCTGCCGACATGGACGTGCGCTGGACGCCGAGCCTCTCGGCGGCCTGAGCTTCGACGTTTTCGCGCCGAATGGCATTCCCGACGACCACGAGGTCGGGGCGCGGCGTGAGGTGCGCAGGGTCATAGCCGGTCAAGCATCGTACGCCGAGCGCCCGCATCACGGGGCCCATGGGCGGATCGAACGACCCGTCGGAGCCGCTGACTTCGTCGCCTGCTTCCCGGAAGAGAGCAGCGAGCGCCCCCATACCGGTTCCACAGACGCCGATGAGATGAACGTGCACGAGACGAGTGTAGTGCACTTGCCGCGCCCGCTTGCTTCGAGCGCTCGGGTTCGGTGACGCAGCGATGGACCGCGGTCAGCTCTCGGCGGAGGCGTTGATGTCTTCGGTCTCCAGTACTTGTTTCGGGGCGCCGTGGCGCGCGACGTTGAGCATGGCGCGTCCGACCCGCTCGGTGGTCGTGGAGTAACGTGGGAATAGGGCGTCCAGCAACGGAACGAGTGGGCGCATGATCGCGTAGAGCACCCGATACGAGCCGGTGCGTGACGTGATCGCGTGCATCGGACGAATGAACGCAGGGCGGAACACGTGCGGACCCTTGAAAGGCAATTGCAGTATCGCGTTTTCAGCTTCTCGCTTGACTCGTGCCCACATCGTCCGACTCTTGCCCGTCGCGTCCGTGCCGGCGCCCGACACGAAGATGAACGTCATCCCCGCGTTCCTGGAGACGAGCGTTTGCGCCGCGACGATTGCGATGTCGTACGTCACATGCCGATAGTCCGCTTCGAAAGTCCACCGACGAAACGCGGGGGCAAAAGAAGCACGCGGCGTAGCCCGACAGTTCGTCCACGACGCGCGAGAAATGGTGAGATCGCGTTGGACAAGTTCGCTGAGCTTGTCGTGCTTCTGTCCGGGCACGCTGCGCACGACCGCGAGCACCCGCTCGATCCCAGGG